>CAZAFQ010000008.1:0-9356 GCA_964484885.1 uncultured Candidatus Saccharibacteria bacterium
TGGAGTTAATTTTAATTCATCTAATTTTTCGATTACTTCTTCAAAAGCCTTTGCCCCAAATCCCTTTAAGCCCTTGAGTTCATCCATTCCCAGTTTCAAAATGTCATCCACAGTCTTAATATCATTATTCAAAAGAGCGTTAGTCGTTCTTGGGGAAAGATTAATCTCTTCAATCATAATATTAGTACCTTCACTTTCAACGACATTTTCCTCTTGCTCTGGCTTTCTCCTTGTAACACTTTCCTTACCGGTCAGAATCAGGAAATGGTCAACCAGGATATCAGCTGAACGAGCGACAGCATCGTCAGGAGTGATAGTCCCGTCGGTTTCAATTTCAAGAATCAATTTGTCCAAGTTTGTCATTTGACCGACTCTGGTACTCTCAACGTTGTATCTGACTTTTATAATGGGAGAATAAAGAGCGTCCAGGGCAATAACACCAACACCGAGTTTTTCTCGCTCTCTTTTTTCAACAGTAATATACCCTCTGCCCTTTTCGACCCTGAGCTCCATTTCCAATCTAGCGTTTTTATTATCTAGTGTGGCAATTTCTTGCTCAGGATTGGCAATCTCTACATTAGCATTTTTCTTAATGTCGCCAGCAGTAACTTTCTTTTGTCCCGCTACTGATAAATTCAGATATTCTACTTCATCAGATAATGACTTTACCCTTATCCTTTTAAGATTCATGATGATTTCAACAACATCTTCCTTTATATTCGGAATAGTTGAGAATTCATGTGCTACCCCTTCAATTTTAACTGAGGTAATCGCAGCACCGTCAAGAGATGAAAGCAAAACCCTTCTCAAAGAATTTCCTAACGTCATTCCATAACCTGGATATAGGGGCTCAATAACGAATACTCCGCTATTCTCTCCTGATTCTATTTTTTTAATTTCTGGAAGTTGAATTTCTTGTATCACTTTTTACTCCTTCCCCGACGCTTGATCGGGATCCCGACATCTGCCGGGGCTGACTCTTTATTTAGAGTACAACTCAACTATTAATTGCTCATTAATATTTAGATCTAATTCTTCTCTCTCCGGATATCTTTTTATTTCACCTTTTAAGTTTTGAGGATCTGATAAGAGCCACTCGACATTTTCTTGCTTTTCCTTTTTCATCGCTTCAAAATAAGGGCTTTTAAGACTACTCTTGACAACTTCAACCTTATCACCAGGTTTGAGTTGACGAGATGGAATATTCACTTTCTTCCCATTAATACTAAAGTGACCATGATCAATCATTTGTCGAGCTGCCTTCCTTGATGATGCGAAATGCATCCGATAAATTATGTTGTCAAACCTCATTTCAAGCATTTTCAAAAGTTCTTCACCGGTAACGCCCTGAGACCGATCAGCTTTCTTGTAATAATTGGAGAACTGAGCTTCTCTCACCCCATACGTTCTTTTCACTTTTTGTTTTTCCCGTAATTGGATACCATAATCGCTGATTTTTCTTCTACCGCCGGAAACTCCGTGTTCACCAGGGGCATAGGGTCGCTTAACAATACTACATTTTGCGGAATAACATCGGTCACCCTTTAAAAAGAGCTTCTCTCCTGCTCTTCGACAAAGTTCACATTGTTTAACATCTTTAGCCATTAGACTCTCCTTGCCTTCTTCGGCCGGCAACCATTATGAGGGATTGGGGTAACATCTTTAATCGCATGAACATAAATACCGGATGATTGCAAGGCCCTAGCCGCAGTTTCTCGCCCGGAACCAATTCCTTTAATATAAACCTCGGCATCTGTAAACCCATATTCTTTGGCCTTCTCAACTGCAGATTCCATCGCCACTTGCGCCGCATAAGGAGTAGATTTTTTTGACCCCTTAAAGCCCTTGGCTCCGCTTGAAGAGCTAGCAATCACATTACCAGACTCATCAGTAATTGAAATGATAGTATTATTGAAAGTGGCCTGAATATGAACAATGCCCTTAGTAATGCTTTTTTTAACTTTTTTCTTTCGTTTGACTTCTTTTGCCAAAGCTGTAATCTCCTAATTGACCAGTAGCATACCTAACAGCTAGTGGTCATTAACTGTTTAAGTTTTTTCTGCAGATTTCTTCCGACCGCTTCCGACTGTAACCTTTTTACCTTTTTTCGTTCTCGCGTTAGTCTTGGTCTTTTGCCCTCTTACCGGAAGTCCGATTTTATGCCTTACTCCCCGGTACGAGTTAATCTCTTTCAAGCGATTAATATTAAGCGTGACCTGTCTTCGAAGGTCACCCTCAATATTATAATCTTTCTCTACTACTTCCCTGAGCTTGTTAATTTCTGATTCGGCTAAATCCTTTGTCCTAATATTCGGATCAATCTTGGTTTTTGCCAAAATTTCTTTAGCTTTAGTAGAGCCAATTCCATAAATATACTGAAGAGCAACTTCAATCCTTTTATCTGTGGGGATATTTACGCCAGCAATTCTTGCCATGTTCCTTAACTCTCTTCTTTATCTTTTCTAATCTTATCTTTAACTTTTAACATTTACTTTTAACTTAACCTAGCCCTGCCTTTGCTTATGCTTAGGATTATCACAAATTACTCGGACCACTCCCTTCCTTCGAACGATCTTGCATTTTGAACACATTGGCTTAACTGATGGTCTAACTTTCATGTCATTAATCCTTTATTTATGCCGATACGTTATCCGGCCTTTTGATAAGTCATAGGGCGTCATCTCTATAGTGACTCTATCTCCGGGAAGGATCTTGATATAATGCATTCTCATCTTTCCTGAAATATGAGCCAAAATAACATGGCCGTTCTCTAATTCCACTCTAAACATCGCATTTGGAAGGGTTTCGAGGACGGTGCCTTCAACTTCAATTACTTCCTTTGTATCACTCATAAAACTCTAAAAGTCAAACATTATTATACTGTGCAAAAGCCCTTTTTGCAACACTTTTCTAGGAAATCTCTTCATAACTTCTCGTAATCACTTGAGCTCGTAATTGATTGGTAATTTCAATTGCTACGCTTACGACAATCAAAATCCCCGTACCGCCGATAGCAAAATCAGCCGAGTTAGTGAAAAACTGCATTAAGAACGGGAAAACTGCAATAAAGGATAGGAATATTGCCCCCCACAAGGTTACTCTCAAAATAAGATAATTAAGATACGACTCTGTCTGGCTTCCCGGTCTGATTCCTGGAATAAAACCGCCTCGTTTTTGAATATTTTCCGAAACATCTTTTGGTTTAAAGTATAGAAATGTGGAAAAAAATGTAAAGGTAAAAACCAGAAAGAAATAAAGTGCCGCATACCAAATTGTTTGGTAATCAAAGGTAGTTTGAATCCAGCTAGCAGCATTTTTAATCCATTCAGTACTGGCGTTAGAAAGATAGCCGACAACTCTCGGAATATTCATAAATGCACCAGCAAAAATAATCGGAATAACACCGGTCATATTAAGCTTCAGGGGTAAAAAAGTATCAATGCCGCCATAAAGTTTCGCGCCTCTAATCTTTTTAGCATAAGATATCGGAATTTTTCTTTTTGCTTCCGTCACAAAGACAATCAAAAGCACCATTACAACTGCCAGAACCGCAACTCCGAGAAAAGACATAACCGCTCCCGTATCAATCTGCTCTCCACCAAAGATCTTACCGATTGCTTGACCGACATATTGAGGTAATCCGGCTACAATCCCAGCGAAGATAATCATTGAAATACCGTTTCCAATTCCTTTTTCAGTAATATTCTCGCCAAGCCACATTAAGAATACTGTTCCCGCCGTTATTGATAAGAGCATCAGGAACCATTCAAAAATACCAATTCCGGCAAGCAGTTCGACTCCGGCGCTTTTTGCTGAAGATTCAAGAATCCTAATCATTCCGTATCCTTCAATAAAGGCAAGCGGCACCGTTAAATATCTGCTCCATTGATTTAACTTTTGTCTAGAGCTTTCCGATTCTTTATTCATTTGTTCAAATTTTGGAACAATCACAGTCAAAAGCTGGACCATGATTGAGCCTGTAATATAAGGTCCAAGCCCCATCAAAGCAATTGAAAAACGAGAAGTTCCCCCACCTGAAAAAATGTCGAAAAGAGGTAAAATGCTATTGTTATCAGAAAATACCTTACCAAAAAAATCCTTTAGGGTTTCCGGGGAAGGACCCGGTAGGGGTATATGAGATAATATCCTAAATACTACAAGAATTCCCAAAACAAAAAGGATTTTTTTAATCAGCTGTTTGTTCTTTAAGATTCTTTTGATAAAATTCATTACTTTTCTTTTTTATTAATTTTTCCGCCTAAAGAAATAATGGCGCTTTCTGCTGATTTCGAAACTTTTTCAATATCCTCAATGAGCAGATCTTTCTTCTCTAGCTTCCCACGGCCAAGAATTTTTACGGTTCTTTTTTCAGTAAGAATGAGACCCTTTTCTAGAAGAGCCTTCTTATTAATTTTCCCATCGAAAGAATTGAGATTATCAAGATTAATAATCTGGGCCTTTTCATTTCTACTTTTGAATCCCTTAAGCTTTGGTAATCTCATTGCTAGCTTCATTTGACCACCCTCAAAGCCAGGCTTCACACCGCCGCCGCTTCTTGAATTTTGCCCTTTGGTCCCTCTGCCCGAAGTTTTTCCCATTCCACTGCCAGTGCCGCGGCCAACTCTTTTGACGTCTTTATTATTTACGGATATTAATTCATGCAACTTCATCTTATTTTCCCTTATCTTCTTTAACTGCTTCTTTCTTGACACTTTTGATCGCCATTTTTTCATTAACAGCCTTTTTTGGCCTTGCTTTCAATTCTTTTAGGGCTTCAAAAGTGGCATAAACGTTATTAACTTTATTCGAAGATCCAATCATTTTTGTTAAAATATCCTTCACTCCGGCTGCTTCCACAACGGCTCTCACTGCGCCACCGGCGATAACTCCGGTCCCTTCACTCGCTGGTTTTAGAAAAACTCTGGCACCACAAAAAACTTTCTCAATTTCGTGTGGGATAGTATTCTCATCAAGATTTATAACAATCATTTTTTTCTTTGCCTGGGCTATCGCCTTAGTAATGGCAGTCACAACCTCTGACCCCTTTGCAACCCCAACTCCAATTTTTCCTGCATGGTCACCGACCACAACTGTCGCTCTAAATCTCAAGCGCCGGCCACCCTTAACCACCCGAGTAACTCGATCGATTTCAACTACTCTCTCGTCTAGTTCTTCGCCTGTTTGGTTTTCTCTTCTTTTAAAATTTTTTTCTTTAACCATTTTTTCCCTTTTCCTAATTGCTTAAAAATCTAGTCCGTTTTCTCTAGCAGCTTCAGCCAAAGCCTTTACTTTGCCATGATAAAGGCTGCTACCTCTATCAAAAACTACTCTTTTTATCTTTTTGGCTTTTGCCTCCTCGGCAATTTTCTTACCAATAATCTTTGCCGTCTCTGTCGGGGTGCCTATTTTCTTCTCTTTCAAGTCACTGGCATTTGCAAGCGTCAGGTTCCTTTCGTCATCAATAATCTGAGCATATATATGAGCATTGCTAACTCTCACTGCCAATCTTGGCACCGAACCAGTTCCTGAAATCTTAATTCGAACTCTTTTTTTCCTTGAATCAATTTTATCTTGCTTTGTAGTTTTCATTTTTTCCTCTTATTTGCCGGCTGCTTTTCCTGCTTTTCTTCTAATAGTTTCGGTAGAGTAACGAATTCCTTTTCCTTTATAAGGTTCAGGGCCTCGAACGCTTCGAACTTTTGCGGCAAATTGACCAATTATCTGCTTGTCGATACCGGAAATGATTATCTTATTTTTTTCAACCTTAACTTCGATTTTTTCCGGAATAGTAAGACTGACGGGGTGGGAATAACCCATGTGAAGTATCAAATTATTATCTTCAATCCCAACCCTATAGCCGGTTCCCTTAAATTCTAGCTGTTTCTTAAACCCTTCTGAAACACCAGTGACCATATTACTGATAACCGTTCGGATCGTGCCATAAAGTTCTCTTGCGGATAGCGTTTGGGTTCTTGGAGAGACAACAAGAGTATCCTCTTTCTTTTCGATAATGATCTCTTTGGGAATCCGAAAAGTAAGTTCACCTTTGGGACCCTTAATAATTATATCTGCCCCAACTTGAGTGAATTCGACTCCGTCATTTAATTTTACTGGTATTTTTCCTATTCTTGACATAATGTCCGCCTAATAAATTTTACAAATTATTTCGCCGCCAATTCCCTGTCTTTTTGCTTCCGATCCAGACATAACTCCCTTTGAAGTTGATAAAATTACGGTCCCTAACCCCTGTAAGACGGTGGGGATTTTATCTTTTTTGATATATACTCTACAGCCTGGTCTTGAAATTCTCTCAATTTTTTTAAATACATTTTTTCCGTCAAGAGCAACACTGATATATCTTGGAGCTTCTTTTGAAATTTTGAAATCGCCGATGTATCCTTTCTGTTTTAAAACGGTCAGAACATCTCTTCTTGCTCTCGAATCAGGGATTAAAACAGTTTCTTTATTAATCATAAAGGCATTTCTAATTCTTGTTAACATATCTGCAATTGGATCGTTTATTACCATATTTGCTCCTTTACCAACTTGACTTAGTCACTCCGGGAATCTCTCCCTTTGAAGCTAATTCTCTAAAACAAATTCGACACATATCAAAGTCTGACAGATACCCCCGCGGTCGACCACACAGTCGACATCTGGTAATTTTCCTGGTTGAAAACTTTGCTTTTTCTTTTGCTTTTAAAACTAATGCTTTTCTTGCCATTTATGCTCCTTTAATTTGATTTAAACGGAAATCCGAAAGAACCCAGTAATTTTCGGGCCTCATCGTCCGTCTTGGCAGTTGTTGTAATATTTACTTGTAAACTGAATGGATGAGAAAATTTTTCATATGGGTTTTCGGGGAAAATCGTATTATCCTTTATCCCCAAACTATAGTTACCATTATTGTCAAAAGCAGTAGCGCTAACACCTCTGAAATCTCTCACTCTAGGGAGTGCGACGCTGATCAACCTCTCCAGGAATTCATACATTCTTTTACCTCTTAGCGTAACCATTGCACCCACTTCCATCCCCTGTCTTATTTTGAAACCGGCAATAGATGATTTCGCTTTTGTTTTGACCGGCCTCTGCCCTGTGATAA
Organism: uncultured Candidatus Saccharibacteria bacterium; assembly: GCA_964484885.1. Taxonomy (GTDB): domain Bacteria; phylum Patescibacteriota; class CPR2; order UBA1875; family CAZAFQ01; genus CAZAFQ01. Next base: position 7,103 of record CAZAFQ010000008.1, read on the forward strand.
GAGATAATCCCTTGATTACTTCTTCAAGCTCTTTTGCCTCTTTGGAGGCCCTACCCACTCCGGCATTAACCGTAATCTTGACAACTTTGGGGACTTCCATCAGATTCTTATACCCAAATTCTTCCTTCAAGCTCTTTGCCACTTCTTTTTTATATAAATCATATAATTTAGCCATTTCTTACTCCTTGATTGAGCTCCCGCATTTCTTACAAATTCTTTCTTTGGTTCCATCTTTTAAAATTTTATACCCAATCTTTGTCCCCTTGTTACAACTGGCGCAAATAATCTGAACATTTGAAACCGCAATTGGCGCGGCAATATCAACAATACCGCTAGGGGCATTTTTCTTACTTTTTTTGACTGCTTTCTTGATTACATTAACTCCCTCAACAACAACTTTGTTTTCTTTATTAAAAACAGCTGAAACCGGCCCACTCTTGCCACGGTCTTTCCCGGCAATAACAAAAACTTGATCACCTTTTCGAATTTTCATTATAGAACCTCCGGCGCTAACGAAACGATTTTCATATAACCTTTTTCCCGTAATTCTCTGGCAATGGGACCAAAAATACGGCTTCCTCTGGGTTGCCCGTCTTTAGTAATAATGACGGCCGCATTATCATCAAATTTGATGGTAGAACCGTCTTTTCTCTGATATTCCTTTGCGGTTCTGACAACAACTGCTGTTACCACTTCCTTTTTCTTGACAGTCCCGTTTGGCAGGGCAGCTTTAACACTAGCAACAATGATATCGCCCAATCCGGCATATCTTCTTTTAGTCCCGCCAAGTACTCTGATACATGATATTTCTTTGGCGCCCGTATTATCTGCAACTTTTAATCTGGATTCCTGTTGAATCATTTCTTTCCCTTTTCTGACGATTTTGATTTGGAGCTCGTCTGAGTAACTCCTTCTTCTATTACTTGCCATCTGATTCTTTTTGATAAGGGCCTAGTCTCTTCGATAGTTACAATATCGCCAATCTTTTTTTCATCCGTAACTTCTCGAGCAATGAATTTTTGATGAGTCTTAAACTTCTTGCGATAAAGCGGATGAGTCTTGACGCTCTCAACCGAGACAACAATGGCTTTCTCCATTTTGTCTGAGACAACGATACCTGTTAATCTTCTTTTCATTTCTTCTCCTTATCCTGTTCAATTGCCAAAAGCTCTTCTTCCTTTTGAACAGTTAGTATGCGAGCAATTTCTTTTCGTGATTTTTTAATATCTTGATGCTTGTTTGTTTCTCTTGATGCAAGTTGAAACTTTGTCTTGATAATGGTTGCTCTCGCATCGGTCAATAATTTGGCTAATTCCTTTGGGGTCTTTCCTCTCAATTCTTTAATCTTCATTTGATTTCTCCTCGGAAATTCGGCTCACAATTTTACTCTTTAAGGGCAGCTTGTGAGAGGCAAGCCTTAGGGCTTCTGCAGCTACTTCATTTGATACACCATCCATTTCGAAAATAATTCTTCCCGGCTTAACGACAGCGACAAAATGATCAGGTGTCCCTTTTCCCTTGCCCATTCCGACTTCATTCGGTTTTTTGGTTATCGGCTTATCGGGAAAAATTCTAATCCAAATTTTTCCGCCTCTTTTGACATACCTGGTCATTGCCCTTCTGGCCGCTTCAATCTGTCTTGAATTTACCCAGGCCGGTTCAATTGCTTTCAGGCCGTACTTCCCAAACGTAAGCTCGCTTCCTCGATAATCTTTACCCGTCTGAGGATTCTTCTGGCATTTTCTGTATTTCGTTTTTTTAGGAAGCAGCATTATTTTTTCTCCTTTGGCTTAACGTCACCACGATATATCCATACTTTCACACCAATAATGCCGTAGGTGGTTCTTGCTCTGCTGGTTGAATAATCAATATCGGCCTTGATAGTCTGTAGAGGTATTTTCCCTTTTGCGACAAATTCACGACGAGCAATCTCGGCTCCATTGAGCCTGCCGGCAACCATAATTTTAACTCCCTTGACATTCGAGCTCTTGAGAGCTTTTTCTACCGCTTGCTTGATTGCTCTCTTATAGGCCATCCTTCTTTCTAATTGAGTGGCAACATTATCGGCAACTAGCTGTGCGTCTGCCTCAGGCTCTCGGACTTCTTCGATGTTAATATCTTTAATTTGACTGTCCTTAACCAGTTTTGAAAGATTAGCCTTCAGTTCAACGGCTCCGGTGCCGCCTCGACCGATAATCACACCCGGCCGTGAGGTAATAACCGTAACCGATATTTGATTGGCATTTCTCTCGAT
>CAZAFQ010000008.1:9366-16896 GCA_964484885.1 uncultured Candidatus Saccharibacteria bacterium
GAGACACCGGCTTTACGCCCTAAATTTTTTAAAATATAATTTCGGATCTGAAGATCTTCATGTAAAAAATCAGCATAGTTTTTGGTAGCAAACCATTTTGATTGCCAGTCTTTTGAAACTTGGACTCTAAAACTGATTGGATTAACCTTGTGACCCATGAGACTCCTTTGCTTCATTCTCTGAAGCTTTAGCGTGAGAAGGTTCCAATGTCTTAGCGACAACCTTCTTGTCTTTTAAATTCCTACCTTCTATTTTTACCTTTTCTTTAATTTCCTTTTCGGATTTTTTTTCTTCGGTCTTTCCATCATCTAAAGTAATACAAATATGACTGGTTTTTTTGTTGATCGGATGAGACGCACCCTTGGCTACCGGTCTAAATCTTTTTAAAATCGGGCCCTCATCTACCATAATCGCTGCAATCGTCAGATCTTCCTTATTTAACTGAGAATTATGCTCGGCATTTGCAAGTGCTGACTGGAGAGTCTTTGATACCAGTTTTGCCCCGACTTTGGGGGTAAATTTCAAAATATCAAAAGCAGTCATTACTTTCTTCCCTCGAATAACATTAGCCACCAATCTTGCTTTTCTTGGTGATATTCGAATATATTTTGATACTGCTTTTACTCGCATTCTTATGCTCCGCCCTTCTTAGCTTGTTCCCTAGCCATCTTGCCGCCATGCCCTCTAAACTTTCTGGTTAAAGAGAATTCACCTAGCTTGTGTCCGACCATGTCTTCGGTAATAAAAACCGGAATGTGATCCTTGCCATTATGCACGGCAATTGTATGACTAACCATTTCGGGAGAAATAACAGAGTCTCTTGCCCAAGTCTTTATGATTTTCTTATCATTAGGGGCAAGATTAACAATCTTCTTTAAAAGTTTTTCGTCTACGTATGGGCCTTTTTTTAAGGATCTTGACATCTTTAACCTTTCCTTCTTCGAATTATCATTTTACTTGTTAATGACTTACGATTTCTAGTCTTAAGACCGAGAGCTGGTTTACCCCAAGGCGTTTTAGGATTCTTGAGTCCGATGTCGGTCCCGCCCTCACCGCCTCCATGGGGGTGATCAACCGGATTCATCGATTTGCCTCGAACAGTTGGACGAATACCTAAATGTCTTTTTCGGCCGGCTTTGCCAATCTTAATATTGGCATGTTCCGGGTTTGAAACGGTTCCGATAGAAGCAAGGCAGATATCCTCTACCATTCGAAGCTCTCCTGATGGAAGCTTAATAATGGCGTATCGACCTTCTTTTCCTGATAATTGAATTTCCGTTCCGGCGCTTCTGGCAAGCTGTCCGCCTTTTCCCGGAGTAAGCTCTACATTGTAAATACCGGTTCCGACCGGAATATTCTTGAGTTGCATTCTGTTGCCAACCCGAACATCAGTCTTGGCTCCGGCGGCAATTTTTGCGCCGACAGTAAGCCCGACTGGGGCAATCATATAGAATTTCTTTTTATTTTCCTGTTCAACCAATGCGATTCTCGCATTTCGGTTTGGATCATATTCAATCGCAATCACCTTCCCTGTCATTTCAGCCATCATCTTAAAGTCAATAATTCGATATTTTCTTTTTGCCCCGCCGCCTCGGTGACGAACAGTAATGACGCCTCTGGCGTTTCTACCGGAATTTTTCTTAAGAGGAGCAGTAAGCGATTTAGTCGGCTTGCCAATAGTAATATCGGCGAAATCATCGACACTCATTCGTCTGGTTGCATTGCTGATCACTTTTACTTTTTTTACTGCCATTTTATAATCCTTTGAAATCCTCTATTTTTTGACCTTTTTTAATAGTCACATAAGCCTTTCTTATATCATTTCTTTTCCCGGTTTTACGGCCGACTTTTTTAATCTTACCGGCGATATTGACGACTCTTACTCCGATAACGTCAACCTTGAAAAGCTTTTCAACCGCCTTTTTGATCTCTATTTTATTAGCGCCACTGGCAACTGCAAAAACAAACTTATCGTTCTCAGAGTTAGCAAAGCTTTTTTCAGAAATTATTGGCTTCAATAATATTTTTGTTAATTCCATTATTTAGCCTCCTTCTTAGGAGTCCCGGATTTTTTGGCATCCGGACTATCGGGACTTGTCTTGACCGGCTTTTTCACTTGATTTTTCTTAACTTCTTCTTTGACTCCCTTGCCTGTTCCTAATTTTTTAGTCAGTTTATCTAGCGCCTCGCCCAGAAAAATTATTTTCTGCGCCTTCAAGACGTTGAGAATATTTAAATCATTCCAGTTTTTGGACATTACATCCGCTAAATTCCGGATGCTTTTCTCTAAAATTTCATTTTTCTCTTCTGTGATTATTAAAACATTTCGAATCGCCCCAACTTTATCTAAAATTTCTTTAACTTGCTTGGTGCTAATCTTATCAAGCTTGATGTTTTTTATAATTATGACCTCTTCAGCTGTCTTCCCAGCCAAGGCTGAACGAAGAGCCGCTGTCCTTTTCTTTGAAGGAATGTCTTTATGAAAATGTTGCTCCCGAGTTGGTCCAAAAGTGATACCGCCGCCTCTCCAGATTGGCGATCTTCGACTGCCGGCTCTAGCTCGCCCCGTCCCTTTTTGCCGCCATGGCTTGATTCCGCTACCGGCAACTTCGCTTCGATCAAGAGTCTTAGCTGGAGCTTGGCGCAAGTTTGATTGATAAATGTAAACTGCTTCTGAAATTAACTTCGGATTTGACGGACCTTCAAAAAGCCGGGACGTAACCGTTTCTTGACTCTTAACTCCTGATTGATTATATACTGCAATTTTCATATTCTTATGGCTGCCCTATTAGCCTATTTTTTACTTTTTACCTTTTTGCTTCTTAGTAAGATTAACGATTTTCTTGGTCCGGGAATCGCTCCCTTGATTGCGATAATATTATTATCCGCGTCAATTTTTTCAATTTTTAAATTTTTAACGGTAACCCGCTCGTGACCCATCCTGCCCGGAAGCTTGGTCCCCTTAAAGACATGCTGAGGGAACATCGAGCCGATAGACCCGGGATTGCGATGAGAGTGGGAACCGTGAGTTTCGGGTCCGCGATGAAAGTTGTGTCTTTTGATTGTGCCGGCAAAACCCTTCCCCTTACTTACACCGATAACATCAACAATCTCCCCTTCTTTGAAAATTTCACAGGTAATGACATTACCCGGCTCAAGTTCTTTTGGATCGATATCATCAAGCTCAACTTCTCTCAAATGTTTAAAAAGCGCTTTAGCTTTTTTGAGATGACCGGAAACTGACTTACCGGCTTTCTTAACCTTCTCAAAGCCAATTTGAACAGCTTCATAGCCATCCTTCTCTGCTGACTTGACTTGAGTCACAATACACGGACCGGCTTCAACCAAAGTAACCGGAACTATTTCCCCTGCTTCATTCCAGCAATTTGTCATTCCTATTTTTTTACCTAAGATTGAATGCATCTTTTCCCTGCAACTTATTATTTTGGTCCTTAGCTTCTTGCTTAAAATGGCCCAAAATAATCATTTCGACGTCTGAACAGTATCCGTAAGGACTTGCCCACACCTCGGTTTTTAATTTAATATTCTCTCTTTGATTGCGCACTATGGCACAATCTTTAATACTTGTCAGATTATAGGATCTTTGAAGCAAAATGTCAACGAGAAAGTAGAGCAATTCTATACTTAACACTTAACAAATTGAGAATCCAATTGTTAGCTAGAATAATAAGCAGTGAAGCTCCTTGTTTTATTTTGCCGTTTTTTACTAGCCTTTCAATAGTTCGTGATAATATTTTTAAATTCATTGAGAGTTACTATTTTAAGATCTGGAAGAATTTTTTTAAGCCTTCGCCTTTTTCCGTCAGTCTTATCTTATTTGCTTGAACATATAAAACCTGCCGGATTGTTTGTTCTGAAATATTCACGACCATTTTCATAAGCTGCTGTATAAATATGCGATGCATCTTTACCTTTATTTTTACCCGAATTCACTCCACCTATAATCTCACCAACATTGTTTATATCGTCACTTGCTAGATAATCATTGTCATTAAGCATAGACACATCGAGTACGAAAGCGTGGGGCACATCATCAGCAAATTTGATATTTTACTCTATATCGCGTGCTTGTACAACGGTAAAATTATATTTCTTTTTTAACTTAAGCAGCTCTCGTTGATTAACACCTTGATCGGCGTATACTTTCATCATTTAGCCTATTTCCCCCATAACTCTGTCAGTCTCAACAAGGATTTTGATTATTTTCTGATAGTGCTCAAGGTCATCTGAGTTTAAGGTTCTACCTCTTCGATCTTTAAGCCATTTTTGTGCTGGCTGGTAACCACCAATATAAAAATTCCAAGCAACTTCTGACACATTTCCGAAATATTGTTCTGTGTTTATATAAACTTTCCCATTTTTATACTCAATTTTTTCCACCTCACCATTACCCTCAACAGGGAATGTTGTGATAAAGCTATTTAGTTTAGTCGATACCATTAAATGAAGTTCGCGTAGATCCTTACCGAATTTTGCAAACCTCTTAAACTCGATATCGTTTTTTGGTATAGGTACTCGAGGAAAATCAATTTTAAGAAATTCTTTATATCGATCTCTATATTTTGGTGAGTGTAGAGTGGCGTAGATATAATCAAGAACATCTTCTGGATTATATGATTTACCAAGGTTCTTTGTAAGTTCTTTTAGGATATGCGGATCAAAATTCGGCATTTTTGAGCCGTCGTCATGATACAAATAAAGTGGTGCAACCGAATCAGCACTTGACATACCTGGTCGAGAAAAGGTTCTTTCGCTAGATACAAGATTGGTTATCCCTGCTGCAGCCCCTTTTGGCTCAATATGACCTCGCATATATAATAAACCTATATTGTTATGCCCAACAAAGTTATTCATCGTCTGGTTTCGCGGCCTGGCCGCGAAACCAGACGATTTGTATGAATAGTAAGTCCAACGAACATCAAAAGGGCTATGCCATGCAGTCTGAATTACTTTAGACATCTCTACATTGTTGCCAATATCCTCTCGCATGCCCCTATAGTTATGGTTTCGTCCATCTTTAAGGTTATATTTGATACGAAAATCGGCTTCCGACAAATCTATTAGATCCTGAACAACCTTAATAATATTTTCTCTGTCAAAACAAATTTGAGAATCTGCAGCACCTGAACGAAAACCACTGGACTTGTTAATGAACAGGTCATTAACGCTGACTCCCCTAAGATATTCACTCATAGCACTCGTATTCTTAGGTACAAAAAAATAGTTTGGTACGGCATATTTAACTGGCTTAAATTTGTAAGCATCATTATTCAGTGCAGTAAACTTGTCAATACGCTTGCCAAAGGCTTCAGCATGATAAACATTTGCCAACCTTTTACGACTACCCGGTCTTTTTATAAAAATATTAATCGAGACACCTTGCATAATATTAAAAATATTGTCATCTTTTGAACCGTCTGGACATACTTCTTTCTTTTTTGAATTACCGTGCAAATCAAGAATATAGATATCATCAAAGGTCTCAAGGAGGTGTTTTCTCATTTGACGATGCGTAATGCCATCTATGAATGAGTTGTTTGTAATCATTCCAACGACTCCTTCGCCATTTTGTATAATCATTTCCTCCGCGAAACGAATAAATTTTATGTAGTCATCATCAAGATTGGTCTTTCGCTCGTTAAGGCTTTTCTTATAATCCTTAATTAAATCTTGGATATATTTACTTTTATTATTACTGCTTACGCTATAGGGCGGGTTCCCTAATACGACCATTATCGGTCTTTCGTGCTTAATCTTTCCTGCTTGGATAGACTCTTTTGAAACTATACCAGCCAAACCAGGCAATTGATCAAAAAGAGTAAGATTCTTGCTCTGACCCTCTTCTAGGGTATTCGTTAGATACACGCCTAGTCTTTCTTTAAAATTTTTGACCCCTGTTTCTTGCAGGGTCATGCCAAGCTTTAAGTGAGCGATAGTATATGGCGCCATCATAAGCTCGAATCCGAACAGTCGAGGTAAAAGATTACGCTTGACATAGCTTGACCAACGGCCTTCCTGTCCTTTAAAGTTATCATTATATATTTTCATTATGACCTCATTCAGGAAAGTGGCAGTACCCACAGCCGGATCTAATATCTGCACTCGGTGCATCTCTTGTTTCAGTCTCTGCCCTTGGCTCTCAACTAAGTATTGCTTTTTCTCAGTGTCAGCAAGTCCATTTATGATTCCGAAGTTTTTCTTTAGAATCTCATCTATTTTATTAACAATAAAACGCACGACTGGGAGAGGTGTGTAGTAGGCCCCCATCTTTTTTCTCTCATCAGGATCATATTCCTTCAAAAAGTCTTCATAAAAGTGAATGATTGGATCTTTTTCATCTACAGCTTCGAGAATTCGGAGATGCTTATGAACTAACCCATTAACATCACTGACACCAAAGATCTCGCAAAGCTCATCAACAATATATCTCAATCGTTTATCAAAACGAGGTCCAACGATGTGATCAAAAAACTCACGTAAAAAAGGATTACTAGCAGGAACAAGGTCTCTAGCCTCTATTCTTGTAAAACCTTCTGGTGTCTCATCGCTATATCTAGCAACAAAAAGCCCATAAACTAAAGTCTGGGCATACATATCAGCAAATTTCTCAGCTGAAAGGTCATGAACTAAAAGCTCCTTCATCATGTTATAAATTTTTTCGAGTTCCTGATTACGCTCATCTTCATTGTGGGACAAATATCGTTGAACGTTATCGCGAATACGACGAGCTTTTGCACCCATAATTTCTGCGAGGTGTTTTCCGCTACGAATACTTTCTGGTGGCTGACTAAGAAAACTAGCAATCTCATTCGCCAGTAGATTATATTTTTCGGGATAGACTCTATTTAATTCTTTTTTATCATGACTTAATTCGCCAATTCGGATTTCAAAAACTTTTTCACCGTTCTGAAAGAATCTCCAATCTAAGCAGTCTGTAAGAAAGAGATTAGCATAGCCCTTGTAGCGATTCATTTGTTCAGACTTTTCAATTTTATCTAAATTTTCTCCGGGAATTTTGGCTTCACCATAACCTAGCTTGAGGTCTTTATTTTTCTTTCCAAGAATAATAAAGTCTGGAGCACCATGCTCAGACTGCTTAGGCTCATTGATTGTATTAATCGTGTCATCAAGGGCATTCAGAAGAGCTTTCAAGGCGGGACGATAAGAATGCTCAGTAGCATGCCCACTTTCGAGTTCAGTTTTTATTTTCTGTATATATTGTTCAACTTCTAGTATTATGTTTTCCCTTTATTTATACGCTTATCTTTTATTTATTATATCTTTCTTTATTTCTTTTTAAAGTTCTACAGAGGTTTTAGTGATAGTGAATTATTATTTATTATCTTAAGTTTACATAGTTGAGTTTTTTTAATTTTAGTTTTAGATCATCATCTTTTACTAAGCCTAGACAACCGTCACTCTAGTATTATTAAGAGATAGATGTTGTAAAAATTCTCTAATTTAGCTTCAAAATGAGCAATTTTTAGTAGTCATAGGTGACTACTATTT
>CAZAFQ010000009.1:0-16465 GCA_964484885.1 uncultured Candidatus Saccharibacteria bacterium
AGATTGAAATGGGCGGTCCAGTAACAGTGACACATGAAGAAATTACTAGGTTTTTTATGACTATTCCCGAAGCAGTCCATCTTATATTAAAGGCTTGGGCAATTGGAGAAAATAATGATCTTTTTGTTCTGGATATGGGAGAGCCAATCAAAATATATAATTTAGCTCGTTTATTAATCGCCATTAATGGGTATGTGCCAGAAGAAGATATAAAAATTAAAATCGTCGGACTCAGACCAGGAGAAAAGCTTTTTGAAGAAATTCTTGTAAAGGAAGAAGAGACTACATCTACAAGATTTGCAAAAATTTTTAAAACAAAAAACTATTTGAATTTTGATAAAACTAAATTTTTAGTTCTTCTGTCGCAGCTCAATGATTTTATTGAAGAAGATCAACTTAACGATTATCGTTTGAAGAGTCTGCTCAAAGAAATGGTTTCAACTTATGCTCCCCAAAAAAAGAAAAAGAGTATTACCTCCGCTTCTTAAAATGCTTGAAGTAAATATTACTGACTTTGATAGATTAAGTTTTATTAATTTTTTAATAAATAATAATAAGGTTAGGGTTGCTAAGATAAACAGTGAATTTTTATTACGCTCACTTAAGTTTCAAGAATTTCGAGAAACTTTGTGTTCTTTTGACTTAACTATTGCTGATGGTATTGGAGTTTTATGGGCAGCACGGTTTTTGACTCTTGAGACATCAAAGCTTTCAATTTTACGAGAATTACAGATTCTTTGGCAGGCAAAATATTCGCTTCTTTCTCTAATCTTTTATCCTAAATTTTGTCACTATCCCATTCCAGAACGGATTCCCGGAGTCGAAGCGCTCTATCTGATGTTGGAGGCTGCTGCAAGCACTCAATCTCCGGTTTATTTCTTAGGAGCGATGGAAGATATTAACAAAAAAGCGGTTGAGAGAATACAGGAGAAATTCCCTAAGCTCCAGGTAGCCGGCGCCAGAGGCGGCTATTGGAAGGACGATCAGGCAGTAATCAAAGAGATTAATCAATCAGGAGCGAAGCTTTTGATTGTTGCTCTCGGATCGCCCAAGCAGGAGTATTGGATCCGAGACCATCTGAAGGAACTGACGACTGTTCGGGTGGCGGTTGGTGAAGGAGGGTCACTTGATTTTATCGCAGGTAGCTTTAAGAGGGCTCCAAGATGGCTACAATCTATTGGACTGGAATGGTTTTGGCGACTCTTTATGAATCGCAGTAAAAGTTCTACCGGCAGTCGAATGAAGCGAGTATGGAATGCAGTACCGGTTTTCATCTACGAGGTGGTAAAATACAAGATAAAAAATGGGGCTGTAAAAGTTGAAAAAGCTTAATTTATTTGACGCTCTAGTTGTCGCTATAATCATCTTCTTAGGAGCGATCTTATTTTTTTCTTTGCAAGATAACAATGAAAGCTACACGGACCAGCTTATAGCTACGGTTGTTATCAATACTCCTGCTCCGGAAGTAATCTTCAAGTCAGCTCAGAAACAACAGAAAGTTTTCTTAAATTCAGTTAATCAGGAAGTGACTGTTGAGAGCATTAGGATTGATGAAGAGGGAAGAGCAGAAATAATTCTTGGAGGCTTAGGAAAAATTGAGGAAGACCGCATTATTTTTAACGGGCAGAGAATTTTGATTGGCCAAAAGGCTGAAATTCACGGTTTGTATTTTGCCCAAGGTTACGTCAAAGATGTCAGCGCTACCCACAACTAAAAGCCCCTTTGTTACTAAATCTTTAAGGATGTTTTTTAGTCCGACTAAGGTTGCTGATTTTAGGGGCTCCTTTTTATATAATATTTTTATCAGACTTGAAAATGATACTATAGGAAAAATTTTCTTAATTTTAGCCTTAATCTTATATTTCTATGAAGGTTTTTTTACTTCTTATTTTTCACTTAACAATTCACCCGCTCAGCTTATTCTCCTTTTTTTAGCTTTAATCTTTCTAAAAAAGGAGAGACTGATAGCAAGTAAGGCGCTTTTTTGGGCAATAGTTTTTCTTTTTACGGTTATGGCTTCAGGAATTTTTAGTTTAATCTTGGGGATTAAGCCAAATATGCTTCTTTTGGGTTTTCTTTTTTATTTCCAATTTTTTCTTGCTTTGGTAATCGGAATGCTTTTTCTAAGTCGGGAAAATCTGGCTCGGTCAATTGCATTTCTTTCACTTCCATTAGCTTTTGTCGGTCTTTGGCAGTTTGTCTCAAATGTTGCGACGCCCCGAGAGTGGCTCTCTCCAACGGAAGACATTATTACTAGGGCTTACGGTTTTTTTGGCAGCCCTAATGTTTACGGAATTTTTTTTGTGATTATGATTATATGTACTCTTACGATTTTTCTGAAATATAAAAAAGGGCTTTATCTGCTCTTGACTATTTTTTATATTTTTCCGGTTTTAATTTCTTTTTCGCGAACAGCTTGGGTCTCCCTTGCCGTCTCAGCTCTTTTTTTCTTCCTTTCCTACAAAAGGAAATACCTTTTTGTTCTCCCGATTATGGTTTTGGTGGTATTGCCATTTCGGCAATTTCGAGAAAGAATCGGGACTGTTTTCACTCAGAATTACCTTGTAGATTCTGTTCTCGATGGTCGGATCTGGTCTTTAATTAATGGTTGGCATCTTTTCAAGAACCATTGGTTTTTGGGAACGGGGCCGGGAACCTATGGAGGTCAGATTGCACTGGCCAATGCTAGTCCCATCTATCTTCAAGGGATCCAAAACGGCTATACTGCACTTTATTTTACTGATAATCAATGGCTTCAGATTTTGGTCCAGCTGGGCATTATCGGTTTTACGATATTCATTTTTTTTGTAATTGCGGCACTTGTTTCAATGCTTAAGAGTTTTAACAAAAAACGCGATATAATGTTTTTGGGCGCAGCAACTGTGCTTGTCGCCTTTATTATCGCTGGGACTTTTGCTAATGTGGTCGAATTTAGTGTTTTGGCCGTTCCGGTCGGACTAATAGTAGGAGCATCAATCAATGAAAATTAAAGTTGGGATTATCTACTCAGGGGCAAAATACTGGGGAGGGATCGAAGAATATCTTCTTCGGTTATTTGCCAAATATCCTCAGGAAAAGGTTGAGCTTATTCTGCTTACTCTAGGAGATTGGCCTTTAAATAGAAAAATAAAGAATCAGAGAGGAAGAGTTAAGACCTTTTCTGATCGTCGGGTCAGACCAAGTACTATCAGGGAAATTTCTGATTTTGCTCGGAAAGAGAATATTCGCTTGATTGTCTCTCAGGGAATGGTTGGTAGTTTCTATGCTCGAAGAGTAGCCAAGAAAGTCAATTTGCCGGTTCTAATCACAATTCACAGCGATTTTCGAAATGATTACCCAGGTGCTGGAAAACGAGCTATCTACTTACTTTCTACTAAGTTTTTTCAACAAAAAGAGGACAATTACATTGCTGTTTCCAAATATCTGAAACGTCTACTCATAAAGTCAGGCATTCCAGAGGAAAAAGTTCGTGTTATCTATAACGGTGTTGCAGATTTTCATGGTATTAAGGAAAAGAATCAAGTCGGAGAAATTGTGGTGGGCTCTGTCGGTCGGCTACATCCGACTAAGGGTTTCGACAAATTAATTGACGCTGGCTCTCTCTTGGCTGATCTTCCAGTAAAGATTAAGATCTGGGGCAAGGGTACGGAAGAATCAATGCTAAACGCCAAACGTAAAATGTTAAAAGTCGAAGAGAGGGTTGAATTAATGGGTTTTGGAAAGAATCTTCAGCAGGCACTAGGAGTGATTGATATCTATGTCCAGCCTTCTAGATCTGAAGGTTTCGGACTGACAGTTGTCCAAGCGATGCTTGCCGAGAAGCCGATTGTGGTAACTCCAGTCGGCAGCTTGCCGGAAATTATTAAAGACCGGGAAACCGGTCTTGTTTCTTCCAATTTTTCAGCAGAGGCGATTGCAGATAAAATTAGGGAGTTAATTAATAATCGAGAGCTGGCTCAAAAGCTAGCCAAAGAGGCCAGAAAAGATGCCTTGGAAAGGTTCTCTGAGGAAAAATGGCTGGAGGCAACCATCGATACTTATAGAGATATAGCCTCATGAAGATTATCTATCCTCTTCATTTTCCGGGTCGAGGCGGGGCTGAAAGGTATGTGCTGCTTCTTGCAAAAAGAGCTCGTCAGGAAGGTCATCAGATTCTTTTTCTTTTCGGAGGGGACGGTCCTTTTATATCGGAGGTGAAAAAAGCAGGCTTTTCTTATCAATTTTTGAAAATGAAACATCCTTTTGACTTGGTGGCGGTAGTCAAGTTAGCCAAGATCATTAAGACTGAAAAACCAGATGTTATTCACACCCAGTTTTTGAGAGAAAATTTTATTGCAATCTTAGCCTCTAAGATTAGCCGCGGTTCTAAAATCTTCTCAACGGTTCATCGTATCGAACCGAAGAACTTAATCCAAAGAACCTTCAACAGGATTTTCAGTCGAGGATTAGTTAGATTTATTGCCGTTTCTCAGGTCGCTGAAGAATATCTTTTAGAAGAAGGGATTAATAGAGAAAAGATTGTCATTATTTATAACGGGACGGAGCTTTCAGTAAAGAGAGAAAGTCGTCAAAAGCATTCAGATCTAATAATCGGTTATGCCGGTCGATTGAGCGCTGAAAAAAATGTTCCACTTTTATTAAAAGCTGTTTCCCTGATCAAAAATACTTGTTCTTTTCAAATTCAAATTGCCGGGGATGGTCCGGAAAGAGATTTTTTAGAACAAGAAAGTATGAAGCGGGGACTGGAAAATCGAGTTCATTTTTTGGGACATATTAAGGACTTGAGCAAAAAATATTCAGAGTGGGATATTCTGATTCTTCCCTCCAGACTGGAGGTTTTTCCTATGGTTCTTCTTGAGGCGATGAGCTATGGGGTGCCTGTGATTGCTAGTCGTGTCGGGGGAAATCAAGAACTGATTAAAGACGGAATAAGTGGCTTGCTTTTTGAGAGTGATAACGCTGAAGATCTCGCCAAAAAAATTAAGGAATTTGTGCGGGACCGGAAACTCCAAAAAACCTTAAGCCTAAAAGGACGCTTAAGAGCTGAAGAATTTTCTGCCGGAAAAATGGCACAAGAAACGTTCAAAGTTTATCGGGAGTTTTGAGAACTGTGCTTGAGGTTGTATAATGACGTCAATGTTAAAAATTATTGTATTTAGTTGTCTTGGGGGATATCTCCTATCATTTATAGTCAAAAACCTTCTATATAAACTCGGTCTTCTTGATCAACCAGACGGCGAAAACGGTCGTAAAATTCATAAAAAATCTGTTGTCAGGGGTGGCGGGATTGCTATTTTTGTGGCCTCAATGATCGGCTTTCTGATTGTGACTGGTTTTGATAAGGCTTATCTTGCTTTTTATTTGGGCGCAAGTTTAATGTTTTTGGTTGGACTTCTTGATGATGTTTTCAATATTCGAGCCAGATACAAACTAATCGGTCAGGTAGTCGTAATCGCGATTGCCATGTCACTGGGTCTAACCATCGAATTTTTAAATGGTCCAGGTGATGGTACGATGGCCATTGGGTGGTTTTCCTTGCCGTTGACTTTTCTTTGGCTTTTGGGGATTACTAATGCTATTAATTTGATTGATGGTCTTGATGGTTTGGCTGGTGGTATCGCCGGCATTTCTGCTTCAGTTCTGGGGATTGTTTCGCTGACGGTTGGTAGAGCTGAAGTAGCGGCATTGGCATTTATTCTCGCTTTTTCTTTATTCGGATTTTTGCCACATAATTTTAGTAACAAGAAAAAAATGTTTATGGGGGATAGCGGGTCGCAATATCTTGGGTTTTCTCTTGGCTCGCTATCAATTTTGGGAGTTACCAAAGTAGCCGCAGTTTTTACGATGTTAACGCCGATGATGATTTTAGCGATTCCGATTCTTGACACGGTTTTTGCTATTATTAGAAGAGCGGTAAAGGGAAACTCAATTTTTGTTGCTGATAGAGGGCATTTACATCATCGACTTCTGGACTTGGGTTTCTCGCAACGGCAAGTAGTGATGTTTATTTATTACGTTACGATTCTTTTTGGAGTCGTGGCAATTTATACTACCAGAATTGCCCCAAAATGGGCGGTGGTTCTTTTTGCGCTGGCCTCACTTATTGTTGGTTTGTTCACTTTTTTACTTTGGAGAAAGTCTCAAAAGAAGATTCCATAAGGATTTTCTGGATTTTTGAGAGTAATTGTGCTAGAATTTTGGCGGAGGTTTTTCAAAACCTTCTTTTCCACACTGATTCAGGGCTAAAAAGTGTGGCGTTTTTACTCACGAAGGTGAGTTTGTTTTTATAAAAATAATTATTAAGTTGTCCTATGACTAAACTTGGGACCGTGCCCTGCAATTGAGAGTCAAGGGATAACCCCGACCAAAAGCGTTGGGAGAGAAAGGAAATTTAAATGAACACTTATCTATGGTTTTCTCTGATTGCCTCCATTTTGGGTCTCGCCTTTGGTGGCTATTTGATCCGTTGGGTGTTGAGGCAAAACGAAGGTAATCAGAAAATGAAAGAAATCGCGGCTGCGATTCAAGAAGGGGCTAGCGCCTATCTTAACAGGCAATATCGGACGATTGGAATTGTAGGGGTTATAGTTTTTATTGTTCTATTCTTTGCTCTGGGGTTAAATACGGCCCTAGGCTTTCTAGTAGGAGCCGTTGCCTCAGCAGTCGCTGGATATATTGGCATGAGTGTGGCAGTAAGAGCAAATTCAAGGACAGCTGAAGCCGCTCGTAAAGGAGTAGCCAAAGCCTTCTTAGTGGCTGCTCGTTCCGGCGCTGTCACCGGTCTTTTAGTCGCCGGTTTGGCTCTTTTAGTGGTTGTGGTTTTCTGGGCCTTTACGACAGATACAAAAGCCTTAGTGGGCTTGGGATTTGGAGGTAGCTTGATTTCTGTTTTTGCAAGACTGGGTGGAGGAATTTTTACCAAAGGCGCTGATGTCGGTGCTGATCTAGTGGGGAAAATTGAAGCTGGAATTCCTGAAGATGATCCCAGAAACCCTGCGGTAATTGCTGATAATGTTGGAGATTGTGTCGGAGATGATGCCGGAATGGCGGCTGATCTTTTTGAGACTTATGCTGTGACAGCAGTGGCCGCTATTTTGCTGGGGACGCTAGTCTTTGATAATTTTGACAATGCCATTTACTACCCTCTGGTTTTAGGTGGAATTTCGATTATCGCCTCAATTATTGGCACCGCTTTTATCCGCATTGGGAAATCGGGCAATATTATGAATGCTTTCTATAAAGGGTTAACGGTTTCGGCAGTTCTTTCCGCAATCGCTTTCTACTTTGTAACCGAATCCATGATGGCTGGAAACGGCAAATATGCCACTTCGAATATTTTCTTAACTACATTGATCGGCTTGATAGTTACAGCCGGAATGGTGATCATTACTGAATACTACACCTCAACTAAGCATAAGCCGGTTAAAAGTATTGCGTTGGCCTCTGAGTCCGGTCACGGTACAAACATTATTACCGGATTGGCAGTTA
Organism: uncultured Candidatus Saccharibacteria bacterium; assembly: GCA_964484885.1. Classification (GTDB taxonomy): domain Bacteria; phylum Patescibacteriota; class CPR2; order UBA1875; family CAZAFQ01; genus CAZAFQ01. The sequence continues at coordinate 7,489 of CAZAFQ010000009.1, forward strand.
GTATGAAGTCAACTGCACTCCCGGTGATTTTAATAGCAGCGGCTATCATTGCTTCTTACGCTCTGGCGGATGTTTACGGTGTTGCTATTGCCGTAATGAGCATGTTATCAATGGCAGGAGTCATTATTGCAACAGACGCCTTTGGTCCGGTTGCTGATAACGCTATGGGAAACGCTGAAATGTCGAACCTTCCGGAAAAGATTAGAGCGACAATTGAACCCTTAGATGCAGTTGGTAATACGACCAAGGCCGTAACTAAGGGCTATGCGATTGCATCAGCCGGCTTGGCGGCTATCGTCCTCTTCGCTGCTTATGCTGAAGAACTTAAAAACATCCCGACTCTTGCCAATGTTGAATTTCCTCTATCAGATCCTTATGTGTTGGTCGGTCTCTTTATTGGTGGTCTCTTACCTTATCTCTTCGGTGCTTTATCAATGCAGGCGGTAGGTAAGGCTGCTAGTGCGGTAGTGGCAGAGGTTCGAAGACAATTCAAAGAGATTAAAGGCATCATGGAGGGCAAAACCAAGCCTGAATACGGTAAGTGTGTTGATATCGTGACCAAGTCGGCTATTCGAGAAATGATTATTCCGGCAGCTCTTCCAATCATAGTTCCAATTGTGATTGCCCTTGGCGGTCGGGCTGTCAGTCCTGAGGTCGGGGCAAAGATGCTTGGCGGATTATTGGTTGGCTCTATTATTACCGGAGTTTTTGTTGCAATCTCGATGACAAGCGGTGGCGGGGCTTGGGATAATGCTAAAAAATATATTGAAGACGGAAATCACGGTGGTAAAGGATCTTTTGCTCACCAAGCTGCCGTTACTGGTGATACGGTCGGTGATCCTTATAAAGATACTGCCGGGCCGGCAATTAATCCGATGATCAAAATTCTAAATATTGTTGCTTTGCTTCTTGTCGGTCTTCTAGCATAGAAAATTTTAAATTCAAATTTCTAAATTTAACTTTTAAAAAAGATCTCGCTAGACTTTTAAGCTCTGAAATAAAACACAGGAGAGGTTGCTTGTTATTGAAATTACTGTTTTTTGAAAGCCCAGCTTTTTATTGCGGTATCAATTGAATATAGAATAAGTCCGAAGGCAAGATAAAATTCCTTATATTCGCTAGGCGTCCATGCTCTCATTTTTGAAGTGGCAGCATTATTTGTTAGGACCGAAAAAGAAAAAGCGATGATTATAGATAAGGCGAACAAGCCGCTAGTCAAAAAAAAGCGACTACCAGCTTTCTTAGAAGAAAAAGTAATGTGAGAACAGAAAATATTAAGGAAAAATAATGGGGATTGAGGAGTTCACCCATCTGAAAACTATGGAGCCAGCAAAAATTCATTTAAAGCAATTAACCCCGTCAAAAGTCCGAGGAAAATTATTTTGTAATTTTTCGCTAAGTTTTCCATTATTTAATACTAACAAAAAATTTACTTTTAAGCAGGAAAGGTTGTAAGATAGAAGCAGTAAGAGTCATTAAATCTAGAAGGCATATGAAAAGAATCAAGGGGACAGTTAATCGATTCGAGGGTGAATATGGGGTTATCTCCCTGGAAGATAAAACCGTCAATATTCCGAAGGAATTTCTGGCAAATTTTCAGGAAGGCGATGAATTAACACTTGTGATCCTCAATAAAGAAGAAAGTGTTGCTTCACAGGAAGAGCTAGCCCGGAATCTGCTTAACGAAGTCTTGAAGGAAGAATAATTTGAGAAATTATTTAAAGAAGATTAGGTGCAACAATAAGGTGATGTTTCTCTACATCACCTTATTTGTCTTCGCCTTTCTTTATGTGGCGGCGATTTCTTACTTTTCTTATTGCTACCATGATCGGATTTATCCCGGAGTTAAAATAATGGGAGAAGAAGTCGGAGGTAAAACCTGTGCTCAAGCTGAAGAACTATTACAACGGAAAGTTGATCAAATAGAAGGACAGAAAATCACCCTGAACGGTTCCAAAAGCTATGTCTATGAGCAGAATGATTTTGAACTGAACTATCAGGTGAGGGAAACAGTCCAGAGAGCTTATGATCTTGGACGTCAAAAGGACTATAACCCTTTTAAATATTATCGACAGAACTTGGAAATAGTAACTGTTGTTAATGAGGATCGGCTTATCGATGAACTAATAAAAATTGCTGCGAGCGACAATGAGAAAGTCCGTAACGCCAGCGCTAGTTTTCATGAAGGACAAATGATTCTGAAGGAAGAAAACAGTGGTGAACGAATTCTTTTGGCTGAAAATAAAACTAATGTTATGAGCAACTTAAAACAATTGAGGTTAACCTCAAAATTAATTGTAAGAACCATTGAACCGGATATCAAAATTGCTGACATTGAGGGGGTTAAATCCAAGATAGAAGCAGTTATAAGCAGGGGGCTAATTTTGATTGACGGTGAAAGAGATTTTCCAATTAGCCAGCAAGAATTGAGTAATTTTATCGCTATTAAGGAAACAAGTTTTAAGGACACAGGGAAACTGGCAAGAGTTTTTAAATTCGGCATGGAGAGTCGTGAGGTAGTCGTAGTCACCAATACCGAATATATTAAAAAATGGACTGAAGTTTTTGCGAAAAACATTGATACTTTGCCAGTAAATTTGGTGCTTGACTATACTGACAATAAGATGATTGTTAAACAGGCTAGTATAGCAGGGAAAAGGGTTAACTCTACAGAACTATTAAAAGAAATAGAAGCAGCTCTTCAGCAAGAGATCGGTATAATCCCCGTACCAATTGAAGCAGCGAAGGCTTCAATAAATGAAGATAATCTGGGGAAGTTAGGCATCCAAACTTTGATTGCGAAAGGCTATTCTGATTTTAAGGGTTCGTCTAGTAGCCGAGTACACAATATCCAGGTTGGTGCTTCGAAATTTAATGGAATTTTGATTAAGCCGGATGAGGAATTTTCTTTTAATAAGGTGCTTGGTCCGGTAGAATCATATACGGGTTACTTGCCGGAGCTGGTTATACTTCAAAACAAAACCGTTCCTCAATATGGTGGCGGACTTTGTCAGGTTTCTTCAACGGCGTTTAGAGCCGCTCTAAACGCCGGTTTCCCAATTTTAGCACGGACTAATCACGCCTATCCGGTTCAGTATTATTCGCCCTATGGTGTTGACGCGACCATTTATCTTCCTCAGCCAGATCTAGTTTTTAAGAATGATACCGGTGGGAGTGTTTTAATTCAAACTTATGTTGTTGGCACCCGACTCTTTTTTGACCTTTATGGAACAAAGAGGGAAGGGACGATTAAGTTTGCCGGAAACAAAGAGGGCACTTATGGCGTCAGTGAGATAGTTGAGAATATAAAGCCCGCCATTTATGATTGGGGGATTCGAGGAACCGGTTCTTTTACTGCTACTTTCTGGAGATTCATCTATAATAAGGAAGGAGAGTTAATCAATACTGCTTCTTGGACCTCAAAATATGATTCTCCGCTTAAATATCCGCACTAGTCAGAAGACACAGAGCATAAAAATAAGATACGGTCAAAGACAGTCTATTTATATTAAATTTTTATCAAGGAAGGTATTATATGAAAATTCATTTTGTTTGCACCGGAAATGTTTTCAGGAGCCGTTTGGCAGAGGCCTATTTGTTATCAAAAAAGATCCCGGCGGTAATTGTAAGTTCTAGCGGGATTGAGGCAGAAGATGATTGCAACGGTCGTGTTTGTTGGTATACCAGGGAGCTTTTAAAAAAAAGAGGTCTTGAAGAATTTTTGACGTCAAGCTGGCATCAAAGTCAAAGAAAAGAGTTGGAAAATCAGGATTTAGTTATTTTTTTGAAAAAAGAACATCAAGAATATTGTTTGAATGTATTAGGGGCTAAGGTGAAGGAATATGAAGTCTGGGAGATTGAGGATATTCCGGATGAGGTATATTTTTCCGGTGATAAAACACGGACCCTAGAAAGCGCCGAAGCCGTATTTAAAAAAATATTAAAGAGGGTAGATGAGCTGGCTTTCAGGATTGGATCTCAAGAGCTCACGGGCAAGAGGGATTCATATTAGCTTATAAGCTTGGCCTAAACCTACTATCAGAAGTAGTGGAGTATTTATCGCTTTAATCATTAAAACATCTCGAACAAGCTTAAATCCCTTTTAACTTTATCTGATTAATAATTTTGGTTTCTTTTAGATTGCGTTTAAAATATAACCTATGGCGGTATCGGTAAATAAAAGTAGGGCAAAAACGCCTGAAAATTTAGAACTAAGCTCTTTATCCGTTAAAGACGTTTATCTCAAATTCAGTTCGACAAAGAGCGGCCTAAGTACTAAAGAAGCTGACAGAAGGCTTGATATTTATGGTAAGAATTCTTTTGGTGAAACAAAAAAGAAATCCAGAATTGCAGTTTTCCTAAAGAATTTTCAAAGTTCTTTAATTTATATTTTGCTCCTGGCCAGTTTAATAGCTTTTTTAATGGGCGAGCTTACAAACGCTGCTGTAATCTTTCTGATAACTCTCGTTAACGCCTTTATAGGCTATTTTCAAGAGCAAAAAGCCGAATCTGCTCTTGAAGTACTCCGAAAAATGACTCGACTTAACTCAGTTGTAGTTCGAGACAGTAAGAGAACAAATATTAAGTCTGATTTCTTAGTTCCGGGAGATATTGTTGTTCTCGCCGAGGGGGACAAGATCCCAGCCGACGGAAGAATAATTGAATCATCCGAATTTTTAATAAATGAAGCAGTTCTTACTGGTGAATCCTTTCCTGTTAAAAAGAATTCGCAGCCATTCGTAGTAACTAATGTTGGAGAAGAGCCAACCAACCTTGTTTTTATGGGCACGACCGTTATTGGCGGTCATGCCATGATGATTGTAACTAAGACTGGAATAACGACAGAATTTGGGAAAATTTCAAAATTAGTTGAACACGAGAGCCAGACGATTGCTCCTCTTCAAAAAAAGATGGCTAAATTTAGTAAAAGCCTGGGATTACTGGTTACGCTTATCTGCTTAGCGATTTTTATCACCGGGACCCTAATGGGGAGAGGATTGGTAGCAATGCTCGAATTAGCTATTTCAATGGCTGTTTCAGCTATCCCGGAAGGCTTACCGGTCGCAATAACAGTGATTTTAGTCATGGGGATTAAGAGAATGGCAAAGCATAAGGCCATCTTGAGGAATTTGGCTGCAGTCGAAACCCTGGGGACTACCACCGTGATTGCTTCCGATAAGACAGGCACCATCACTCATAACAAGCTAACCGTAACAAAAATATATACGGATAAGGTCTATCGTCTCTCAGGAGAAGGCCATGGTTTTAAAGGGGATTTTTTAGACGGGGAAGTTCGAATAACACCCGGAGAACATATTATTCAACTTCTTCGTGCCGGCATCATTGTTAATAACGGAAAATTAGAGAAAAAAAATCAAAGAACGGAAATTTTTGGAGATCCAACCGATTGTGCAATTTTGGTAGCTGCCAGGAAGGCCGATATCAGCAAAGAGGAAAGAGATGTCACTGTAACTCGTTTGGCAGAAATGCCTTTTTCTTCAGAGAGAAAATACCAAGCAGTTTTAGCAAAGACAAGAGATGTTAAGCGGATCTACATGAAAGGAGCATTAGAAGAAATTTTGAAGCGCTGTGATTCTTATTTTGAAAAAGGATTTTCGACAAAAATGGATAATGCGCAAAAAGATGAAATAAAAAAACAAGCCAAATATTTCGCTGATAGAGGATTAAGAATAATCGCCATTGCCTATAAGAAGGGAAGTGTGTTGAGCGAAGACAGTTTAAGGACTGGTTTTACGTTTATGGGATTGATGGGAATGAGAGATACTTATCGTTCAGGTGTCCGTGAGGCGATAAAGAAATGCAAGAATGCTGGCATTAGAATGATTATGATTACCGGCGACCATCTTGATACCGCTAAAGCAATCGGGCAGGACATTGGTATCCTTAAGGATGAATCTGAAGCTATCGAGGCAGGGTCCTTGGAAAGCATGAGTTTATCTGAAGTAAAAAAGGCGATAAAAAGGGTGAGTGTTTTTGCTCGTATTAGCCCAATTGCCAAATATAAAATTATTGAAGCCCTAAAGGCGGATGGAGAGATTGTTGCCATGACTGGTGATGGTGTCAATGATGTGCCAGCGCTTAGAAAGGCAGACATCGGGGTTGTTATGGGTGTCATGGGGACAGAGGCGGCTAAGGATGCCAGCGACATGGTGCTAACAGATGATAATTTCTCGACGATTGTTTTTGCCGTTTCGGAAGGAAGAGCGGTTTTTTCAAATATTAGAAAAACGATATTTTACTTGTTATCGACTAATTTAGGGGAGGTTTGCACCGTTGTTACGGGTCTGCTTCTGGGGTACCCTCTAGTGCTTTTACCGATTCAGATTCTTTGGGTTAATCTCGTTACTGATTCGCTTACAGCGATTCCTCTAGGGATGGAGCCAGCGCACACTGATCAACTAAGTCGGAAACCTAGGGATCCGAAGGAGCCTCTAGTCACAAAGAGAATGTTGATGAAAATGTTACTAACCGCCTCTGTAATGGCTATTGGTTCAATTTTAATTTTTAGACATTCGCTACCTCATGGAGTTGTCTATGCTAGAACCATGGTCTTTAACTACCTTGTATTTATCCAGTGGCTGAATGTCTTTAACGCTAGGACTGAAACAAGCTCTATCTTCAGCAAGAGTCCATTTTCTAATAAGCCCTTGATTATTGGATTGTTATCAGCGATTACTCTTCAGATTGTTATTCAATATACTACCATTCTCGAGCATGTTTTTGAGCTTAGCACATTGACCCTATCAGATTGGGGGCTCATAGGATCTATAGCACTCCTAGCGGTTGTAGTGAGCGAAGTTGAAAAGTTCATACATCGAAAGAGAAATAAATAGTCTTATTTAATCGCGAGCTGTAAGGTTATTTTGAACTTTTTGGTGGTCTTTTTACCGAAAAGTTAAAACCTTTTGGATTTATCTGGAAGAAGGGCTAGTCTACTCTTATTGATTTTTCGCCTTAAATTTGCTATAATTTTTGAGTTCCAAGTCGGATGAACCTCAGAATTGATTCCGGTTAGTCCGGCAGCTGCCGGACAGTTTCCGCCTGAGGCGGACTAGTCTCTGACTAGGGTTGTGTCTTATAATTAAACTGCGTTCCATGTTTATGCGGTTTATAATAAATAAAGAGATAAGATTTGTATCGCTCAGACTAACAATGTGAGTCGTAGAGTCAAGGAACATAATTCGAAAACATTGAGTGTTGGGCACTATACTTCAAAATTTTCTGGGCAATGGGAGTTGATCTATCAGGAAGAACTGTCAGGTAGATCTGCCGCCATTGCTCGAGAAAGAAAGCTCAAATCACACAGGGGAAGAGATTTTCTTCGAGAGAACATAACAAATAGTCCCGGGTAGCTCAGTGGTAGAGCAGTTGGCTGTGAACACATATCATAGTAAAATGTAACTATGGTAGACAAAAGAAAGTATACCGATCGCCGAGAATATTTGATTAAGGCTGTTGCCAAAAGAAGACGAAAAATTCGGCAACAAGCCAGGCGGCAAGTGTTCAATCTGTGGTTACAGTAAATGCACGGATGCCTTAGAGTTCCATCATAAACAAGATAAAAAACTCGGTTTATCTCAAGTGGTCTTACAAGATCTTGGGATAAAACGAAGAAGGAGCTTGATAAGCGTATTCTCATGTGTGCAAACTGTCACAGAGAAGTCCATTCGCAGCCTCAGATAGAAATATCTGAGTGAAAATTGGGTGAATTGTCCCGAAAGGGATTCCGGTCATAGTATCGGAACAGGAAGCCCCTATGGGGTAATCTGCAGCCAAGTCCGATTTTGTCGGAAAGGTTCAGAGACTAGGTGAGTACACCTTCAAGCGCCCAATACCTAAGTTCAGAAGTGAATAGGGTAATGAAATAGTCCACCCTTGGTAGTAATATCAAGATTAGTGTAACCAATTGGTCGTCGGTTCGAGCCCGACCCCGGGAGCCAATGTGAATGAGCAGAGGTCAATGCCTCTGTTTTTTCTTTTATAGAGGGATAATCTGCGGCTCTAACCTTCATAAATTCTTCTTCTAATGCCGGATAGGTATTTCCGATCTTTTCAAACCAGATATTTGGTTCAACATTTAATTTTCCATCTTGTAGAATAAAGTTCTGACCTAAACCGTTCAGTATCTCACGTTTCCTTCGAATACTCCCAGAAATAGTGAATTCCTTTCTTGCATAGGTGGCGAAATGGAAGATTTTTTCAGTAAGTTCAAGTCAGTTTTCTGCTCTCTTCTCGGTGTCTCTTAAGACCTCCTGGCATTTACTAATCTCAACTTGCAGAGCTTTCTTTTTTTCAAGAATGTATCATCATCAATGAGTTTTCTGTATCTCATTTTGTTAGCTTATCCAGCTCACTCGGTGCATTTGTAAGTGATTGATGTTGCATCTTATAAACACTTGAACGAGTTTGTATTTCTTTATCGATAGAAAGGATTTTTGAGAAAGAAAAGAATATATACTTTACTTTATTTCCTGTCATTGACGAGCTCACTGGAGAGAAGCGACTTCCTTCAACTGATGAGAGGTTCAAACTCCAAACAAATCACGAAAATTCAGCCCTCAGTTTGAATATAGCTGAACGGGATTGGTATGTTTATGATGAAAACTATGCGACAAGCAAAGAAAAAGAGTTTGTTAAATATATTAGCAAAAAAATTGAATTATTGAGAAATGAATATCCAGAGTCAGGGATATATTTGTTAAGGAATGAACTAGATTACTGGCTTTTTAGCTCTCAAGATGGAAGAAGGTTTAGCCCTGGCTATCTTTTATTTATAAGTGACTGTAAGAATAAGAGGTTCTATTACCAACGCATTGTTGAGGTCAAGGGTGGGCATTTAATAGATAAAGACCAATGGAAAGAAGATGCCCTTGTGAGCCTTAATAAGGGCACAGAAATTGCGTTTAAGTTTGATGAAGATGACTAGGGGGCAAAACATCACAAACAAGCCTATAAA
>CAZAFQ010000010.1:0-6512 GCA_964484885.1 uncultured Candidatus Saccharibacteria bacterium
TAAGTTCCTTAACCACATGCCCGGTTGCCTTCTCTATGCCCTTTTTAATTTCCATGGGGTTTGAACCTGCCGTAACGTTCTTTAAACCTTCGGTAATAATCGCTTGCGCCAAAACTTTAGCCGTAGTTGTCCCGTCCCCAGCAACATCATTAGTCTTGGATGCTACTTCTTTAACTAATTGAGCCCCCATGTTTTCGTAAATATCTTCGAGTTCAATCTCTTTAGCAATTGTTACTCCGTCATTAGTGATAGCTGGAGAACCATACTTTTTATCTAAAACAACATTTCTCCCTTTTGGACCAAGAGTCACCTTAACCGTATTTGATAATTTATCAACTCCGGCCTTGAGTCGAGTGCGTGCATCTTCTGAAAATTTTAGTTCTTTTGACATTTTTTCTCCTTATTAGCTGTCTGTCCTCGGACTTCAGACTTATTATTTAATATTAATATTTATTCGATAACTGCTAAGATATCTTCTTCTTTTACCAACAAAAATTCTCTACCGTCAATTTTGACTTCGTTTGTGGCATATTTTGAAAATAAAACTACATTCCCCACCTTTACCTCTTTTATTTCCTTACCAGTTGCAATAATTTTCCCCTGCTCCGGCTTTTCTTTTGCTGAATCCGGAATTACGATTCCGGCCGCTGTCTTTTCCAAAGCTTCCATTCTCTCAATCACAACTCGATCTGCCAGTGGTTTAATTTTTGCCATCTTAATTTCTCCCTTCTTCAGAGACTCCGATCGTTCTTGCCTTAGAGCCTCCAATAATTAAATATAATTTATCCTACTTTTAGCACTCGCTAGATATGAGTGCTAATAAATATATCGAATTGGAGAATTCTTGTCAAGAGACTTTTCGTTAAGCTTCCACTCTCTAGGGCACTCCTTCTAGTAAAAGGGGTGTGATCTGCGTTATAATACTGGCTAACAAAGAGGAAAAGAATCAATGAATGTAAAATCAAAAATTTTCTCCGGTGTTCAACCAAGCGGCGAACTTCATCTCGGTAATTATCTAGGGGCAATCATTAATTGGGTACGAAACCAAGAAGAAAAAGATAATATTTTTTGTATCGTCGATCTTCATGCCATTACCATTCCTCAAGTGCCAGTAACCTTAAAAAAGAGAATTATTGAGACTGCTAAAATATTACTAGCTGCCGGGATTGACCCCAAAAAGTCACTCCTTTTTGTCCAATCAGAAAGGCCGGAACACTCAGAACTTGCCTGGATCTTAAATTGCTTTACCAATTTTGGCGAGCTTTCGCGGATGACTCAGTTTAAGGACAAGGCTAAAAAGAATGAAAATTTTTCCGCCGGACTCTTTAACTATCCCGTCTTAATGGCAGCTGACATTCTTCTCTATAATACCAACGAGGTCCCCGTCGGTGAAGACCAAAAGCAGCATGTTGAAATTACCCGAGATATCGCCGAGCGGATGAATAAAAGGTTTGGAGATATTTTTGTTATTCCAAGACCTGTGATCCAAAGGACCGGAGCTCGAATTATGAATTTGATTGACCCAGCCACCAAAATGTCTAAAAGTGATGCTAATTCTTCTAGCTATATTCTTCTACGAGACAAGCCGGAAGACATCGAGAAAAAAATCATGAGAGCAACGACTGATTCCCAAACAGAAATCAAATATGATTTAAAGGCAAAACCGGGGGTTTCAAATCTTCTCAATATTCTTTCTGTTATCACTGAGAAATCAATTAGTGACTTAGAGAAAGAATTCTCTGGGAAAAATTACGGTGAATTTAAAAAAACAGTTGCCGAAGCTATTATTTGCTTCTTAAGGCCACTTCAAGAAAAATTGCTAGAATTGGATCGCAACGAAGATCAAGTCCGGAAAACTCTAAAGCGCGGCGCCATCAGTGTTGCGCCTCAAGCCCAAGAGACCCTCCAAAGAGTAAAGAGAAATATTGGTTTGGGGTTCTAATCTAGCTCATAATCAGGGCCTTTATTTCCACAATCTTTGCTTCAACTAGTGTCGCCGTCTTCGCTTCAAGGTTCAGCTTAATCACCGGCTCGGTATTAGAGCCTCGAATGTTAAACCGCCACTCAGGATATTCCACTGATAAACCATCAATGTGTTCAATCACGGCGTCCGAATATTTTTTTTCTAATTTTTGATAAATTACCGCTGAATCATCGACTTGAAACATTTGTTCCTCAGAAGCCGGAAATTTCTCTCGAAGGTTCGAAACTAACTCAGATAATTTTTCCCCACTTGTCGAAAGCTTTTCAAGAATTAGAAGAAATGGGATGAGCCCGTTATCACAAGTATAGAAATCTTTAAAATAATAGTGTCCTGTCATTTCACCACCAAATGTCGCTCCTTCTTTTCTCATTTTTTCCTTTATAAAAGAATGTCCGACTTTAGAAATTATCGGCTTCCCCCCAGATTTTTCTATCTGCTCTAGAGTCGCCCAGTAAAGGCGTGGATCATATACAATCTTAGCCTTGGGATATTTAGCTAGCATCAACTTCGCCAAAAGCGAAAAAGTGTGATAACCAGAGACAAATTCCCCATTTTCATCAAAGAAAAAACACCGATCAGCATCAGCGTCCCAGGCGACCCCAAAATCCGCTTTGGTTTCTTTAATTTTTCTTGAAGTTTCCAGACGATTTTCCGGAATTAAAGGATCGGGACGACCTTTCGGAAAACTGCCATCCGGCTTAAAGTTGAGCCTTACTGTTTCAAACCCTAATTCTTGCGCCAACTTCTCAACATATTTCCCAACTGCACCGAAATTGGGGTTAGCAACAATTTTAAAAGGCTTGATGCTTCCTGGCTTAATAAAATGAAGAAGGCGTTCAACATATTCTTCGGTAAAATCCATTTTTGTCAATCGACCTTTTTTCTCCGGTACTTGATATTTATTTTTAATTGTCAAATCTCGAATTTCTTTCAGTCCGGTGTCTTCAGAAATTGGTCTGGCTCCTTCTCTCACCATTTTCATCCCGTTGTATTCAGCCGGGTTGTGAGAAGCGGTAATAGTGATGCCTCCGTCAAAGTGATAGTTACCGACGGCAAAATAAAGCATGTCTGTTGAAATGACACCGATATCAACAACATCTACTCCGCTTTCAAGACAGGCTCTTTTAGCTTCTTCAAAAAGCTTCCCTCCTGACGTCCTTACATCCCGCCCTAGGGCGATTTGTTTTGGTTTCAGCCACTCGCAATAAGCTCTTGAAATAGCGTAAACCGTTATTTCGTCTATTTCAGTTGGATAAACACCGCGAATATCATAAGCCTTAAAAATTCCCTGATTCATTTTGCCCCTTTCTTCTCAGACGCTGACTTTTTAAGAATAAATTTTAAAATCTCTCTTACGATGGCTCTTTCGTTCCAAGGCATCTTCATACTGCTCATAGTACGATATTTCTGATGGCCAATACCTGAAATAATTACAGTATCACCCCCTTTTGCCAAATTTAAAGCTTTTTTAATCGCCTGATATCTATCGGGCATTATTGTAACTTTTCCTTGAAGTTTCTTTGGCACCCCAGCATAAACTTCCCGTATTATTTGGTGCGACTCCTCATTGTAAGTCTCGTCATCGGTCAAAATAACTTGATCTGTCAGAAACGAGGCTGTTTTCCCCATTCCCGGTCTTTTTTGCTTATCCCTATCTCCCGTTGCCCCAAAAACAGAAATTAAATTTCCCTTTGTAATTTTCCGCAACTCTTCATAAATTGCTCTTTGAGCGTCAGGAGTAACAGCGTAATCAACAATCACGCTGAAATTCTGTCCCTCTTCAATCCTTTCTGCTCTGCCAATTGTTCCTTTAAAGCTCGTGAGCGCTTTTAATATAAACTCTTTTGGAAGCTGCAGGCCCAAACCAACACAATAAGCTGCCAGTTCATTATAAACATTGAAAGTTCCAATGGCGCCTGTTCGAACCTTAACGGTTTCTGTCTTATACTCTATCTCATATGTCGTCCCATCAAGACCTGTTTTAATATTTTTTCCTTTCACCTCGCCTTTTCTAAGACCAAAGGTATATTTTTGATCAGCGTCGAATGAAAGGAAATATTTTGCTTCACTGTCATCTGCGTTAACAGCGCTAATTCTTTTTGTTTTCTTAAAGTTCCAATTACTTTTAAGCTTTGCGAATAGTCTTCCCTTAGTGTTGCGATAATTTTCCATAGTTTTATGAAAATTGAGATGCTCCGGAGCAAGATTAGTGAAAACTGCAACATCGAAGGGGATTCCAAAAATCCGATACCAAGCAATGCCTTCACTGGCGACCTCAATTACGGCATACTCACAATTTGAATTAACCATTCTCCTCAACAATCGTTGAGTTCGCCATCTACCTAGAGTCGTTCTATTCGTACTATTGTTTTGGCGCTTACCATTTATCTCAATATATACCGTTGATATCATTCCCACTTTTTTCCCGGATGCTTTAAGCATCTCCGTAATTATTTCAGCTGTGGTTGATTTTCCGTTTGTTCCGGTTACCCCGATCACTTTCAGTTTATATCCCGGAAAACGAAATAAAATGTTACCGCTTAAGGCCATCAAAAAATGATAAAGCGGTTGGAAGAAATGAAAGACCGGCTTTGGGATAAATTTTTTGGCTATCGTTAGGGTCTTTTCGATCATTTCTTAATTACCTTTTTTAATCTGTTTAATACGGTTAACGTCCTGTAATATCCCTTATCAAAGGGTAAGTCAAAAGTTCCACTTAAGTTTAGGGGAATCCCACCAAAGCCTTTCTTGAATCTGGTAATTCCAGCCCAAGGATGGAATTTACTATCATTGGGCGCAATCCCCCAGAAATCATACAAGAAACAACCTCTTGTCTTTGCCTCTCTGATTGCTGCCCATTGAAGCAAGTACATTGGCATTAATTCTCTCTTATTACTCGAGGTTGCACCGTGAATATATGTCGCCACCGTTCCAAAAAAAGAAATAATGACCGCTCCTAACGCTTCTCCATCAATCTCTGCAATATAAAGAGCTAAATCATTTTTTCTCCCTAAAACTCGAAACATGTTCAAATAATATTCTTTATCAAATCCACGGTAATCTCCCCTACTTTCAACTTCTTTTGTCAGCTCGTAAAATATTCCAATGTCATCTTTTGTCTTTCCTTCTCGGATAGATACACCTTTCCTCATCGCCAAATTGATATTATATCGCCATTTTGGTTTCATCAAAGCCAATAATTCATTTTTACTTTTAGTGATGTCAAGAATTAAAGTATTCTCAGGAGAATGCTGTCTTGATAAAGGACTAAAATTTGTGGTTTTTCTAAATCCAAAATCATATAAGTCAGATTGCCCTAGTGAGTACGGTTCGATACGGTAAAAGATTACTCCTTCTTCCCAGGCCAAAGACTCAATTTTTCTAAAGAAAATCCTAATATCTTGTTTTTTAATTTTAGAACTTACCAACGGTCCTCTCGGACTGTAAAAATAAAACTTGTTTCGAACTAAGGGCGACTTTATTACCAAGGCCTGAATATTATCACTTTTAACTACCCAGGTTTTCTTTTCATAAAGAGCCTGGAGGTCGGCCCAAGCTTCAGATTGAAAAAGATTATTTTTTTTTCGAGAAAGAATTTGGAGAGGTTCCATTCATTACCTTGTTTTCTAAGTCGCATTTTTTAATGCTACATTTTAGCATCTTAAGTTATAATATCAAACATTATGAATATACTTGCAATAGAAACTAGCTGTGATGAGGCAGCCGCTGCTGTTATTAAGGATGGTCGTCAGGTTTTGTCAAACATTATCGCCTCTCAGGTTGAACTCTTTTCTCAATATGGTGGGGTTGTCCCCGAGCTTGCTGCCCGAGCCCATATCTCGACCATCATACCAACTATCGAAAGTGCTTTGTTAGAGTCAGAAAGGACTTGGACAGAGATCGATGCTATCGCAGTAACAACTGGGCCGGGATTAGTGGGAAGCCTCCTTATTGGGACTGAAACTGCTAGAACTCTGGCCGTTTTGAAAAAAAAGCCGATCTTATCAGTCAACCATTTAGCGGGACATATCTATGCCAATTGGCTATCCCAATCTGAGCCTTGCTTCCCCATTTTGGCCCTAATCGTTTCCGGAGGTCATTCTCAACTGATAAGCATGGAGAAGCATTATCGATTTAAAGTAGTGGGCGAAACCAGAGATGATTCGGCCGGAGAGGCATTTGATAAGGTGGCCCAACTTTTAGAGCTACCCTACCCTGGCGGACCAAATATTGAGAAAGCAGCTAGCTTAGGTAATGAAAATAAATACCCCTTACCGATTATTAACCTGACTCCCGCTCCAAAGAGAAATACTGAAGGATATTTGGAATACCCAAAACCCAGTTTGGACTTTAGCTTTTCCGGACTTAAGACCGCAGTTTTAAATACAGCTAAAAAAGAAAAGAAGCTTACAGAGTTGTTTGTAGGTTCTGTTCGTAAATCAACAACTAAACATAAAATATATTTCACACCTGAAAACCCTGTTTCAAAAGAGATTTTATTCAGATTATCAGCTATACGAGGTGTTGT
>CAZAFQ010000010.1:6522-14667 GCA_964484885.1 uncultured Candidatus Saccharibacteria bacterium
GGACTTAAGACCGCAGTTTTAAATACAGCTAAAAAAGAAAAGAAGCTTACAGAGAGCCAAAAAAACGACATTGCTGCTTCTTTTCAAAAAGCCCTAATCCAAACTGTTTCTCAAAATGTTACAAGTGCGATTAAAGCTTACAAGCCAAGATCATTTATTTTGGCCGGGGGAGTCGCTGCCAACAATTCCCTACGCTCATCCTTGATGAAAATAACCGGTCAAGAAAAAATTGGTTTCTTTGCTCCTGATCTTGTTTATTGTACTGATAATGCCGCAATGATTGGATCGGCTGCTTTCTATAAGTATCAGGCAATAGGGAAGTTCGAAGAAATCAAAAACATTCTCCCTGATCCTAATTTTAAGCTAGTTTGACAGCATTGAAGTTATAGTTTACAATAAATGAATACTGTAAAAGCGTTTGAATAGAGCTTGTCCCTCTATAAGCTGCCGGAAGAAAGCCTCAGTAGGCAAGTAAAACCCGCCGGGAAGGCCCGTCACAGCCGTAATGAAGTAATCCTCAAGAATTGGGGTGGTACCCTCCGCATTAAATACGGGGCCCCAAGAAGGGGATTTTTTTATGTCAATAATTAATAATGGAGAGAATCAAACAACTATGGAAAAGTCATACGATCCAAAAAAAGTCGAAGCCAAGATCTACCATAACTGGGAAAAAAATGGCTTATTTAAGCCAAAAACCAGTAAGAGCCAAAAACCCTTTGTTGTTGTTATCCCTCCCCCGAACATAACCGGATCGTTGCACATGGGCCATGCTCTTAATAATACGATTCAAGACGTTCTAATCAGATGGCATCGGATGAAAGGAGCACCCACTCTCTGGGTTCCGGGGACCGATCATGCCGGAATTGCGACTCAAAATAAAGTCGAGCAAAAACTCAAAAAAGAGGGGACTTCGAGATTCAAAATTGGTCGAGAATCCTTTAACGCTGAGGTTTGGAAATGGAAGGACCAATATCAAGAGAGGATTTTTGATCAGCTAAAAATATTAGGTTGCTCCTGTGACTGGACTCGAACCCGCTTTACTATGGATTATGACTATTCTATCTCAGTCATCAGAGCCTTTGTTCATTATTATGAAAAGAAATACCTGTATCGCGGGCTGAGAATCGTTAATTGGTGCCCTAGATGCTCGACCTCAATCTCCGATCTTGAAGTAGAGCATCAAGAATCAAAAAGCTTTCTATGGTACATCGATTATGAAATAAAAGGGGAGCCTACAGGAATTACTGTGGCCACTACCAGACCGGAAACAATGCTCGGCGACACCGCGATTGCCGTAAACCCTCAAGACAAAAGATATAAAGAATTAATAGGAAAGAAAGCGATTATTCCTATAATAAAGAGGGAAATACCGATCATCGCCGACCGAATCGTTGACCAAGAGTTTGGAACCGGCGCTGTTAAAGTAACCCCCGCCCATGATCCGATTGATTATGAAATAGGGGAGAGACATAATCTGGAAACAATAACCGTTATCGGAAAAGACGGTAAAATGATTAAAGAGGCCGGACTAAAATTCGCGGGGTTAGATAGATTTGAGGCTAGAAAGCAGATGCTCTATTTACTTAAAACAGAAAACCGACTCAAAAAAACCAAACCCTATGAACATAACATTGGCCACTGTTATAGATGTAATGCGATCATTGAGCCTCTTTTATCTGAACAGTGGTTCGTTAGGATGACAGAACTTGCTAAGCCGGCCGTGATGGCTGTGAAGAACAAAAAGGTTGCCTTTCATCCATCTAAGTGGGAAAAAGTTTATTTAAATTGGATGGGGGGTATAAAAGACTGGTGCATTTCAAGACAGCTCTGGTGGGGGCATCAGCTTCCGGTTTGGTACTGTGATTGTGGAGAAATAGTTGTTTCTGAAAAATGGGCAATCGAGGATCTTTCTAATGTGCCGGGATTAGCCAAACGGCCAAATAAAACGAAAGGGGACAAAGAAACAAAGAGGCAATGCCCAAAATGTAAAAAATCGCTAAAAAGAGATGAAGACGTCTTAGATACGTGGTTTTCAAGCGCTCTTTGGCCTTTTGCGGTTTTCTCCTGGCCTCAGAAAACCGATGATTTAAAGCAATTTTACCCAACAAGCGTACTTTCTACAGCTCGAGATATTATAAACCTCTGGGTTTCCAGAATGATTATGTCCGGCCTTGAATTTCAAAAAAAAGTTCCGTTTTCGGATGTTTATATCCACGCTACAGTTTTCAATAAAGAAGGTAAAAGGATGTCAAAGTCACTGGGAACCGGTGTCGATCCTCTTGATTTAATAGACAAGTATGGTACTGATGCCATCCGTTTTGGTTTGCTTTGGCAAGTGGCCCAAGGACAAGATATGAAGTTCGGAGAAGAGGCCATTCTAAACGGAAAAAGATTTGCAAATAAGGTTTGGAATGCCTCGAGATTCGCATTAATGAATTTGGAAGACTATGAAAGCGTTTCACGTGAAACATTTGAGCTAGAGATTAAGCCATATCTTTCAGTCACCGACAGAAAAACTCTGCAAAAGCTTAATCAAACAATTGAAAATATGGGAAAACATCTCTCCAATTTTGATTTCCAGCACGCAATCGAAGAGTTATATAATTTTTTCTGGCATGAATACTGTGATAAATGCATTGAAGATACAAAAGTTAGAATAAAGAGCCAAAAGAAAGATAAAATTGCTGCCCAATACACCCTAAGGACAACTTTGGAAGTCTCGCTCAAATTGCTCCATCCCTTCATGCCCTTTATTACTGAAGAAATTTGGAAGAATCTCTCCAAAACTCCCCTCATCACCGCTCCTTGGCCTGAAAAGGTTTACTATTAAGCTTATTCCTGTGGAAAAAAATCCAAAAGTTCAATTTTCTCATTTCGTGCTTATTTCTCTCCCTTATAAAGGCGCCTGTGCTTGAAGCTTTAAGATAAAACACAAGTTATCCACATGATAACTCGGGTATACTAGGCTTATGAAAAGAATTTTGTTAATCTGCTTTGAAGTTTTCGTTCTTATGCTAATTATGGGAATCCTTTCTTGGATTGTAAGCTCAGACTGGAGAAAGAATAAAGCCGAAGAATACTATCGACAGTCAAAGCAATCAACTATTGTACAAGAAAGGCTTATTCTTCTAGAAAAAGCGAACACTATTTACAAAAGTCAAGAAAACTCATTCCGTCTAGCACAAACCTATGCTGAGATCGGACAGACAGACCGAGCAATGAAAGTGTTGATGAAACTTGATAGTATACAAAGTAAAAACTTTTTAGGAGAAATTCTGATTAAGAAAGGTGACTACCAAGAGGCGAAAAACGTATTTCTTTCCCAGAATAAACCAGACATAAAGACCTTGATGGGGTTAATCGAAGCAGAGATGAAATTGGGTAATTATGAGGAAGCCAAAAAACATTCAGAGGACCTATTAAGACAAGATAATAGTTCTGAAGCACTTTGCAAAACGATCTCGTTAATCCTTTCAAATGAAACAAAAGAAGCCTTTAATTACTTCAAAAAAGCCAAGAACTGTCAAAATGAATATTTAAAAAAATTTTTCCAAGAGCATCAAGAGAATCAAAATCCGGACTATCTGAAGCTAAAAGGAGCGGCTTTTCATTATCAAGTGGGGTATCTGGAACTGGCATTACAAGAAATTTTAGCCTTGCAGAAGGAAAATCCTTACTATCGCGATGCCTTTATTTTAGGATATCAGATTTATAAAGCTACTCAAAATCAGGCTGAGACTCAAAAACAAAAAGAGAAGGTTCTAAATCTTGATCCGCTCTATGAGTTTGAGAAAGCTTAACTTTAATCAAAGAGACTAGCAAGCAAATACGAGTCAAGTGGCGGAGGCGAGAGGATTCGAACCTCTGAGGGCTTCACCCAACCGATTTTCGAGACCGGCGCCTTAAACCACTCGGCCACGCCTCCATACTAGCCCTTTAGTCCCATTTTAATTAGATACAAACACCTCTAAAAGAGATTCTTCGAATTATTGGCGCCCTCGACAGGATTTGAACCTGTGACCTTCGGCTCCGCAAGCCGACATTCTATCCACTGAACTACGAGGGCAAGAAGACCTTTTTGAGCTTGAGAAAAGTTACATCTTTAATAATCTGAGGAGCTTATCGACAAAAACTTCGCCTCTTTTTTCTTGTTCGGGCAAAATTGTTTTCAAAAAATTTCTTAGCTTCAAGGGATCAATATTCTCTAAAGAAATTGTAAAAACAGGCAAGTATTTCTTTAGAGAAACTAAGTTTAGAGCCTTAACTTTTTGATTATAAATTAGCCAAAAAGAGTGCATCTCTGAAAACGGGTAAAAATAATTGTCAATAAAAATCCCTAGTTTAGTAACCCGATACCGCAAGGTTCTGGGTTTTTTCCTACTATAAAAATACAAGAGCCCATCCATAATAAATACTATCGGCACCATAAACCAATCTTTGGTATAGATAAGATAAGCAAGTACTACCAGAGAAATCAGTCCTGCAACTAAAAAAAACTTGAAACTTTTCTCTTCATGCTCATATTCCATCCCCTCCCATTCAAAAAAAACCTTATCCGCACTAACTTCTTGCTCTTGAAAGTCATTTTGGCTTTGAGATTCTTCGACTTTTTCCAATCTGGAAATGTCAATTTGTTTTTCCATGCTCCCTCCGAGTCTATTATATCGCTTTCTAAAAAAATATTAAGATTTATATTCTTTTCTAATTAGTAAAAGTGTTTTAATTTTTCTACTGCCTTTTTGTAAAGAAAAAAGTAAGACAACAAAGACATTTCTTAACTTAGTAATATTGCTTTATAAAATAAATGAATCGGAGTTTTTTGATGGAGCTCTGCTTTTTATAATAAGGTGCGTAATTTCCAAAACGACTCAAATTGAAAATTGGCGGAAGGAGTGGGATTCGAACCCACGGTGCCCTTGCAGGCACACAGACTTTCCAGGTCTGCCAGTTCAACCGCTCCTGCATCCTTCCTAATCGAAATATTATACTTAACCTTAGCTTTATTATAAAGAATAAATTTGTTATTTTTTGCTTTTATTGTCTGGTCTTTCTTTCAGGGTTCTTCCGTCTCTTTTTCCAGGTCTCTCTTTTATTCCAATTCTTACCTTATTTGACGTTTCTGCAACCGGTGCCACAACCTTAAGAACTCCCTCCTCATATTCAGCCTTGGCTTCTTTACTTCTAACTGCTGCCGGCAGCTTAATTATTCTTTGAAAGCTGCCTCGTCTTATTTCTTTTGAATAGTAATCTTTATCTTCATCTTCTTTTTTTTCTTCTCTAGTGCCGCTAATTCTTAGCTCATCGTTTTCAATTTCAACACTGAGATTCTCCGGATTAATCTGTGGGATATTCATCTCAGCCACAATTTGACCGTTCTCATGATAAACATCAGCCGACAAATCCCAGCCCATCCCCTTCGGTAGTCTTATAAAGGGAAAATCCTCATCAAATAACCGGTCCAGCTCTCTTTTCGGATCCCATCTGATAATTGCCATGACATCTCCTTTCTTTTTATCTATCATCTAGTTTAAAATCTCCCCAAAGTTCATTCATTGGCAAAAATAACAAATAAAAAATAAACCTGATTGGTTTATTGTGGTGTTTATACATTAAAACTATTCTAAGCCCTCAACATCTTTGTCCTGTTCCGGTTGATTCTGTCATAAAAACTAAAAGCAGCCCCATGATAGAAACTTGTTTGATTACAATGAACCCTAGTAAATGTTGGCGGTGGGGGAGGGATTCGAACCCTCGCACCGGAATACTCCGATCTACAGGTTTAGCAAACCCGCCCCTTCAGCCTCTTGGGTACCCCACCGCATCGGCGCAAGTTGATAATCCGGGAATCAGCTTCTGGCAACCTCTTCCCGCTCTCGCTGCACTTCCTCTTTCCAAAATTTGTTGATTTTGTTGAGGGGAAGAGCAATGATCCTTAAGCTTATTATGTGTTTTCTTTGGTAAAATTTGCAAGCTTTTCTACCTGTAAAGAAAGAAAGATATTGTGACAGTCGACAGCAATTAAGTTCATTTGATCACAGGAAACATTAACTTCTTCTCTGTCTTTCTCTATCTAAAAACTTATTTAATCTTTAAGTAAGAGAAAGTGCAGCGAAGCAGTGACATAAATAATAATAGTCGTTTATAGGGCCTGGTAGCTTGCTTCGACGACTTGGCGGAGAGGGTGGGATTCGAACCCACGGAACCCTTGTGGGCTCGACGGTTTTCAAGACCGTTGCCTTCAACCACTCGGCCACCTCTCCATGAATTTTAAATATCTTTACAAACAAGGTTTTTTCTTTTGAGAGCCTTCTGGGTACTTTAAAAAGATTTTCCTTGGGCTCTTAGCGGCTTCGAAATTATACTAAAGAATAGCCCTTTCTTCAAGTCAAGAAGACTTTGTCAAAGCAGCTCCGTTTTGATATTATTAAAATAATGCAAACAAAAAAAGATGTCCGACAAGTAGTTCGAGATTTTTATAGAGACCAGCAAGAAGAGGAAGCTCGCGATAAGGCCCTCGAACTTGGCGTCCCTTTTTTTGATTTAAGGTTTCTCGAACCCGAAAAAGACGCTATGAGCTACATAACAAAAGAAGAATCCGAAAAGGCTGGGGCAATTCCAATAAAAATAAAAAATAGGGCTCTAACGATTGGATTTATTGACCCACAGACAAAAGAAGCCGAAAAATTAGCCGAGTCCCTAACTAAGAATTACCCCATAAAAGGGGTTGTAAGCGCTATTATCTCAAGGCCTAGCTTCTCAGAACAAACTGAACTTTTTGCCGGCATTACCAAGAAAAAAACCATTCATGAACAAGACGATACCATCTCCATCGAAGACCACGGCGAAATAACACTTCAGAACCTGGAATCAGAAATTCAAAATGCACCTCTCCAAGAAATGCTGACCAAGCTAATTTTTGTCGCTGTCCGAGCCGAGGCATCTGATATTCACATTGAGCCGGAAGAGACTCGGGCCAGAATTAGATTGAGACTGGATGGAGTGTTATTTCCTATCGGATATATCGATAAGGAGCGCTACAAGTATTTGCTTTCTCAGCTCCAACTTACCTCAAAATTAAAACTCAATTCCAAAAATCCCCAAAATGGCAGGTTCGAAATAGCCATTGATAAAAAAGATCTGAATATCCGTATTGAAACGATGCCGACTCTCTATGGCGAAGATGTGGTCATGAGAATCTTTAATAAACAAGCCACAGCCCTAGACATCTCTGAGTTGGGCATTATGAAATATCATAAATCTATTCTTGATAAAACAATCGCCAGACCGCATGGGATGATTCTGGTAGTTGGTCCTACAGGAGCCGGGAAAACATCAACGTCTTATGCCATTTTAAATAAAATCAATTCCTCGAAAGTAAAAGTAATTACGATTGAGGACCCTATCGAATATACCCTTAAAGGCGCTACTCAAACCCAAATTAATGAAGGGGATACTTTTGCCGATCGGTTAAAAGCCGTCTTAAGAGAAGATCCGGACATTGTGATGGTTGGAGAAATTAGAGATATTGCTACAGCCGAAACCGCTCTACATGGCGCTCTTACCGGACACATGGTAATCTCCAGTCTTCATGCAAATGATGCTGTTACTGCCCTGACCAGGTTATTTGATATGACTGCTGATCCCACAGTCATAAATACCTCAATCAGTATCATTATTGCGCAGCGCTTGGTCCGAAAGATTTGTCCTTACTGTAAAATAAAAACTGAATTAACCGAAGTTGAAAAAAACGAAATCAAAGAAATAATCTCAACTTTCGATGCCAAGCTTCCCAACAATCTGACTTTCTTCACTGGTAAAGGTTGCGATCGCTGTAACGGCGTCGGGCTCAAGGGTAGGACTGGGATTTTTGAAATTCTTGAACTAAAACCTGAAATCCAAGACATGCTGCTTAACAAGCCTTCCTTCTATGATATCAAGAAAAAGGCCAAATCCTTAGGAATGATTACAATGGAGCAAGACGGTCTTATTAAAGCCCTATCAGGCATCACTACTGTCTCCGAGATTTTAAAGGCAATAAAAGAGTAGCTACTATGCTTAGGGGCCCCTTAAGCGCTCTCAAGGGTTTTTCATCCTAACTGTGCTCCTTAGGCCACATTGTGATATACATCTTTAAATTTTTTTCTT
>CAZAFQ010000011.1:0-13891 GCA_964484885.1 uncultured Candidatus Saccharibacteria bacterium
CAAAACCATTTTCCTCATCAACAAAATACAATATCTTCGGCGACGCAACACAGCGAAAACAATAAGACATTCCACAACTATCCCAACGATGAACCCGATGAACAAACGAAAAACCAATGTCTGGATATTCTTTTTGGAGAATTGAAAGAGCTTGGTCTTTACTAAAAACTTCGGAACAAGAATATGAAAGACTTTTCATCTTCCACCTCCTTTGACTGACAAAACCAGTCTAAATAAAGTATAACTCTATTCCACAATTAAAAACAGGCATTGCTCAAATTAAGAAAATATAGTATATTAAACAGTGTAGAAAAATAGCTTTTAATCTAATTTTCTAAACTAAGGCCCTATCGTCTAATGGCTAGGACATCACCCTTTCACGGTGGTAATCGGGGTTCGACTCCCCGTAGGGTCACAATAGAGAGAGCTAGTTCGAGCACTCGACAAGGGTCGAAACTAGCAAACAAAAGCAAGTCAGAAATGACTTGCTTTTGTTGTAGTTTAATACAACGATTTGTGATATAATATTTTCATGAAGGATGACGCCAAAAAGTTGGGAGAAAATCTCAAAAATATCCGAACAAGCAAGAATATCACTCAGACTGAATTTGCTGAGAAGCTTGGTGTCGATAAGTCTTTTGTCAGTAATATCGAGAACGGAAAGACAAACCCCACTCTTTCTACTATTACTAATCTAGCCCAGACATTAGGAGTGTCTACTAACGAATTATTAAAATAATATGTTCGAACAAGCATTCAAAAACATAGACGATATCTTACACAAAGACGCTGGCGCATCCAGTGAACTTGATTATGTTGAACAAACATCATGGATCCTTTTCCTAAAATATCTTGATGACTTAGAGGCTGACCGAGCACTAGAGGCGAGCTTTATGAATAAGGAATATAAATATATCCTACCTTTACAGTTTCGTTGGAATATCTGGGCTTGCCCGAAAAATAAGGATGGCAAAATTGATCATAATAAAGCTCTTACAGGAGATGATTTGAAAGATTTTGTTGATCAGAAACTATTCCCTTCACTCAAGAAGTTTAAAACTGATGCACTTAGTCCTGACACGATTGAATACAAGATTGGAGAAATATTTAGTGAATTAAAAAACAAGATTCAAAGTGGCTATGCTTTGCGTGAGATTTTGAACATTGTTGATGCGATGCATTTCCGATCACAAGAAGAAAAGCACGAGCTATCACATTTGTATGAAGGCAAAATCAAGAACATGGGTAATGCGGGACGAAATGGTGGTGAATATTACACTCCTCGCCCTCTCATTAAAACAATTGTGAACGTAGTTGGTCCAAAGATTGGCGACAAAATATATGACGGTGCTGTTGGATCGGCAGGATTCCTTGTTGAGGCTTTTGAATATTTGAAACAGAGCAAAGACTTGTCTACGAAAGACATGGAAATTCTCCAAAAGAAAACTTTCTACGGTAAGGAGAAAAAGTCACTTGCATACATTATCGGTATCATGAATATGATTTTGCATGGTATTGATGCCCCAAATATTATTCACACCAACACACTCGCTGAAAATCTTGCTGATATTCAGGAAAAAGATAGATATGATGTGGTCCTTGCCAATCCTCCATTTGGTGGAAAAGAACGTACTGAAGTACAGCAAAACTTTCCAATTAAAACTGGTGAGACAGCGTTCCTGTTCCTTCAGCATTTTATAAAAATACTAAAAGCTGGTGGTAAAGCGGGTGTGGTTATCAAAAATACATTTCTATCAAATACAGATAATGCATCAGTATCGCTCCGAAAACATTTACTTGAAAGTTGTAACCTTCACACGGTCCTAGATCTTCCAGGTGGAACATTTACCGGTGCAGGAGTAAAAACAGTTATTTTATTTTTTGAAAAAGGTGCTCCAACTAAAAAGGTTTGGTACTACCAATTAAATCTCAGTAGAAATCTTGGGAAAACCAACCCTTTGAATGAAAAGGATCTTGCTGATTTTATTGCTTTGCAAAAAACAAAAGCAGATTCAGATAATTCTTGGTCCATTGACGTTAAAGATGTTGATCAGAAGACTTTTGATTTGTCTGTGAAGAATCCGAATAAGGGGGTTGAGGTTGTTTTGCGGGAGCCGAAGGGTATTTTGGTAGAAATGGAAAAACTTGATGCAGAAATCAAGAGCAATATATTGAGTATCAAAAAGCTTTTATAAAAATATGAGTAATTCATTTTCAGAAAGACAAAAAATAATTGAGGTAAAAAGTCTAGATCTTCAAGACATGCCCATTGAAGTTAAGAACAGGCTTTGGAATATTATTCAAGATTATATTGATAATAAATATCACGAGGGTCATGACCGTAACTTAATTATTGAATCTATTTGGGATAAATTTTTTAAACAAAATAAAAATGATCTATGGGGTCAAACTAGTTATAGATAAAAATATATGGATTATTACCTAGGTCAAATTCAAGAGAGGTTTTATAAACTTGAGTGGAATCGCACCTATGATTTTTTGGAATTTATAATTTCTTCTGATAATTATGATCAGCGTAGAAATAATCTTGTCTGGCAGTTAAATCAGGTTTTTGATGAAGAAAAAATACCTTACAAAATAATTGATGGTCAAGTAACCCCACTAATTTCTGAGGAAGAATTAGAAGAGATTGATACAGCCCTAAACAGTAAGTATGATTTAGTCTCCAATCATCTAAGAAGGGCCCTCGAGTACTATAAAAAGAGACCAGAAGCCGACTATAAGAATTCAATAAAAGAATCAGTAAGTGCCGTCGAAGCATTAGCGAAAATATTATTGAATAATCCACAAGGCACCTTAGGTAAACTTGCTGATGATCTAAACATTCACAGTGCTCTTAAGGAAGCTATAAAGAAAATATACGGATGGACTTCAGATGAGGGTGGTATAAGACACTCAGAAAAGAATGGACAAAAAAGTGTCGATATTGCTGAGGCTAGATATATGCTTGTCCATTGTTCCGCTCTTGTAAACTTTCTGATTTCAAAATATGAAAACTAATTGGCAAACAAAAAAACTCGGTGAGATTTGTGATATAGAGATTGGTAAAACCCCATCTCGATCAAATAAAAAACTGTGGGATATTGAGAAAACAACTAAGAATGTCTGGTTGTCCATAAGAGATCTTTCAAATGCGGAAGATGGAATTATCTCTGATAGTAGAGAATATGTTTCTGATAAAGCTGCATCATCTTTATCGCTTGTTGAAAAGGGTACATTGTTGGTCAGCTTCAAACTCACTCTTGGCCGACTGGCATTTGCTGGTAAAGATTTATATACGAATGAGGCGATTGCTGCGCTAAATATTAAGGATGAAAAAGAAATATCTAGAGAATATCTATATCAGTATTTAAGTTATTTTGATTGGGATGCTGCAACAAAAGGTGATGTGAAAGTAAAAGGAAAAACTCTCAATAAAGCTAAATTAAAGGAAATTGAAATAGTATATCCACCACTCCCCGAACAAAAAAGGATAGTAAAAACTCTTGATGAGACATTCAAAAAACTAGAAAAAGCAAAAGAAATTACAGAAAAGAATTTAAGGAATTCAAAAGAGCTTTTCGACTCTTACTTGCAGGGAGTTTTCAATAGTCCAAATAGTAATTGGAAAGAGAAACGACTTGAGGAACTAGGCCAGATTACTTCTAGTAAGAGAATTTACAAAAAAGAATACGTCACTCATGGTATTCCTTTTTACAGAATAAAAGAAATTAAAGAGCTTGCTCATGATAAAAAAATAACGATTGAGCTGTATATTTCAAAAGATAGATACAAAGAAATAAAGAATATTTTTGGTATACCCAAAGAGGGAGATATCTTAATGACAGCTGTGGGAACTATTGGTGAAATTTATGTGGTGAAAAAAGATGAGGAGTTTTACTTTAAAGATGGAAATATTCTCTGGTTTAAAAACTTCGATACTGTAGATCCAAATTTTCTAAAATATGCACTGATTTCCTTTGTTGAACAAATCAATAATCTTTCTAAAGGTTCTGCTTACAGTGCCCTAACGATAGAAAAAATCGAAAAACATAAGATATTTATACCTACTGACATAAAAGAACAAAAATCTATTGTTAAAAAACTCGACCATCTTTCTGAACAAACAAAAAATCTCGAATTAATTTATCAAAAGAAAATTTCTGCTATCGAGGAATTGAAAAGATCCATCCTAAGCAAAGCCTTCTCAAAGGGACTATAGTATTGTATAATGTCAAGCATATGAACGAAGCAGAAACTAGAGCTGAATATATTGATCCGAAGCTAAAAGAATCTGGCTGGGGTGTCATCGAAGGATCCAAAGTCCTTCGAGAATTTCGTATATCTCCAGGGAAAATTCAAATCGGTGGTGCTCTACAAAAACCTGAAATTGCAGACTATGTCTTGGTATATAAAAACCGTAAGCTTGCGATTGTAGAAGCAAAGAAAGAGTCACTTGAATATACAGAAGGTGTTGCTCAAGCAAAGACATATGCTGGTAAACTTCAGATTGCTTATACATACTCTACAAATGGTCACGATATCTATGAGATAGGAATGCAAACAGGTCTCGAGGGACCAGTGAATAAATTTCCAACACCGGATGAACTCTGGGATAAGACTTATTCAGATCAAAATGCTTGGAAAGAAAAATTTACCAATGTCCCATTTGAAGACGTAAACGGGAGTAAGAATGCTCGCTACTATCAAGAGATTGCCGTTAATCGTGTTATGGACGCTGTGGCAGAAGATAAGAAAAGAGTGTTGCTGACACTTGCAACAGGTACGGGAAAAACTTTTATTGCTTTCCAAATTGCGTGGAAACTATTCCAGAGCAGATGGAATCTATCAAAAGACGGTGAAAGACGACCTCGTATACTTTTCCTAGCTGATAGAAACATACTTGCTGATCAAGCATTTAATGCCTTCGGTGCTTTTCCAGAAGATGCTTTGGTTCGTATAACTCCAAATGACATTCGTCGTAAAGGTGAGGTCCCAATGAACGGCAGTATCTTCTTTGCTATTTTCCAAACATTTATGAGCGGTCCAAATGACACTCCTTACTACGGTGATTATCCTTCAGACTATTTTGATTTCATTATTATTGATGAGTGTCACCGCGGTGGTGCAAATGATGAATCTAATTGGCGAGGTATTCTTGAATACTTCTCTCCTGCGGTCCAACTAGGTCTTACAGCTACTCCAAAACGAAAAGATAATACAGACACATATAAATATTTTGGTGATCCAGTCTATATATACTCTCTTAAGGAAGGTATAAACGATGGATTCCTTACACCGTTCAAAGTCAAAAGAATCAAAACAACGCTTGATGAGTACATCTACACATCAGACGACATGATTGTTGAAGGTGAAGTAGAAGAAGGAAAGGTTTACAAAGAGGATGATTTTGCTCGTGGAAATATAAAAATTATTGAGCGAGAGGAATTTCGTGTTAAGACATTTTTGAAAGAAATAAATCAAAATGAAAAAACTATCGTATTTTGTGCTACACAAGGTCATGCGCTTCTTGTTCGTGATTTGATAAATAAACATAAAGAAAATAAAGATCCAAATTATTGTCAGCGTGTTACTGCAAATGATGGTTTTCTTGGTGAACAATATCTAAGAGAGTTTCAAGATAACGAAAAGACCATCCCGACAATTTTGACTACATCACAAAAACTTTCTACAGGAGTAGATGCACGAAACATTCGAAATATTGTACTCATGCGACCAGTCAACTCAATGATTGAGTTTAAGCAGATAGTTGGACGTGGTACAAGACTTTTTGATGGTAAAGAATATTTCACAATTATAGATTTTGTTGATGCATATCATCATTTCCTAGATCCTGAATGGGATGGCGAACCGATTGATCAAACCACTGAAGAGGTTGAGCCGAAAGAACCAAAAGAGCCTAAGGAACCGAGAGAACCCGGACCAACACCTGAGCCACCAGAAGAACAACCAAGGAAGTTGAAAATCAAACTTCGTGATGGTAAAGAAAGAGAAATACAACATATGGTCCAAACATCTTTTTGGAGTGCTGATGGTAGACCAATTTCTACTGAAGAATTTTTGAATAATCTTTATGGAACCTTGCCTGATTTATTTAAAGATGAAAAACAATTAAGAGATATTTGGTCAAATCCACAAACTCGAAAGACTCTACTTGATAAACTTGGTGAACTTGGATATGGAAAAGATCAGCTTGAATCTATTCAAAAAATTATAAACGCTGAGAATAGTGATTTGTTCGATGTGCTTGGATATATTGCATTTGCATTACAGCCTATTACTCGTGCAGAGAGAATTCAAAATACAAAGTACGACATCTTGGATGGTTTAGATGAAAAACATCGTGAGTTTATTGAATTCGTATTAGCTAAATATCAAGAGAGAGGTGTTGAAGAATTAGATGAAGAAAAACTCCCACAATTACTCAATCTCAAATATCACGCTATTTCTGATGCCGAGAAAAAACTTGGCGGAGTTAAATTGATCAGATCAAATTTCTTTACCTTTCAAAAGCATCTTTATTCAAAATAAGAAAATCAAGTAACCTTAATTGTCTTATTCTTCAAAACAAGCTCACTACTGATACATTCCAAGATAGATCTTTGCTCTAGCGGAGATCCTTCTTTCAGTACAAATTTTGTATAATCCTTTAGATCAATAGGTTCTATTTTCTCTGTCTTTTTCTTGCCCAAAAACATTGCTTGTAGCTTCTTAAACTTTTGAATTTCAACATCAAGCTTTGCAGTGAGTTTAACCTTGTTTATGTTCAAAGTATCAACCATATTAAGTAGTGATTCGATAAGTTCAGTTTCGTTCAGTGCAGGATTTTTACAATTCCTGTCTTTGGCTTTTGTGCATCGGTAATACACATGCCGATTAACTCCACCATTCAGCAACTTCTTAAACTTTTCATCCGCAGTAATACCTGATCCACAAACTCCACATTTCATAATTCGCGTAAAAGCAAATTCTTTACCTTGAGATTTAATAACTTGTGACTTGATAGAGTTTCTTGTCTCGTCAAACAATTCTTTAGAGATAATAGGTTTATGTTTTCCCTCATACCAAACACCTGATCCTTGTGGGAACTCAAAGCGACCATAGTAGAAAGTATTATTTATAATCTTGAATACATTTCCTAAACTTAGATGAAAACCTCTGTGAGTTTTAAAATCAAGATCATACCGTAACCATGCGTGTACTTTTGATACACTCCATTTTTCATAACTAATCTTCTCAAATATTTGTCGTATGGTATCAGCTCGTTCTGGATCAATTTCTACCTCACACTTTGCTAATCGTTGATTAGGCTTTCTATATCCTGTTGGTGGTTGTACTGGCCATAATCCCATTTCGCACCTAGCTCTCATACCACGCTTTACATTGATACTTTTATTATCGTTTTCGAGTTTTGCCTGACTACAAAGGATCATTAGCAGGAACTTATCACTTGGTGAATTAGAAAAAGTCTGACCAAAAGTTTTGATCTGAATTAGTTTCCTTTGATCCATTCTATCTACAAGTTTTCCGAGGTCACCTGCATTACGAGAAAGTCGATCAGGTGCCCATGTGATTATTCCGTTGAATATCCCCGTGTCGATATCTTTTACGATTTCCTCAAATACAGGTCTTTGTCCAGATTCTTTTGCAGAGTGGGATTCCTTGCGGATCTCAACAATGGTGAGATTTTCACGCTCGGCAATCTGCTTCATTTCTTTGATTTGAGAATCAATAGAAAGTGCTTGCTTTTCCTCTGCTTCGGTTGACTTACGAGCGTATAAGCAATACTTCATTTGGCTTTGTTCAACTTCTGTCATATATATATTAATGACGCAGATCAGCTCTTTTGCTAAGCACTCAATCGTTGGTAACTTGTTGGTAACTTCCTCTGTTATTTTAAGGTTCTGCGATAGAATGGTCGTTGAATAATAGGGTCGAAAATGTTATTATTTGTTTACAACTAAATCAGTAGCCTAAACCATTGCTTCGGCAGTGGCATGGTGAATTAAGTCCGTTGAAGATAAAGAACCCATCATGTGGGGTTTGTCTTCCAAGGCCGTATCGGGAAACTGGTACGGAGGGTTTAAACCCTCAACCTATGTGGTGGGCTTTTTGTTTCTCTACATAGGATTATTAATCCTAACCTTGAGAAAATGAACGAAATAATTTATATCCTCATAAATGAAGCGATGCCTGGTTATGTGAAGATAGGTAAAACTTCCACAAGTTTAGAACAACGAATCCGAGAGTTAAGTTCTTCAACAAGTGTTCCTATCCCGTTTACATGTTTCTATGCTTGTACAGTAAAAAGTGCAACATTTGTTGAACAGCAACTACACGATGCATTCGATGACAGTCGTATAAATCCACGAAGAGAATTCTTTCATATTTCACCAGAACGAGTGGTAGCCGCACTTAAACTTGCAGAGATAGAGAACATCACCCCAAAGAGAGACTTTGTAGAATCTAAGGAAGATCAAGAAGCCTTGAATCAGGCCCGCACACGACGATCTAAATTTAATTTTAGTATCGTGAATATTCCAGTCGGAGCTGAACTTGTGTTCAGTCGAGATGAAAATATTAAGGCTCGAGTTGTTGATAATAATGCAGTTGAGTTTAATGGAGAGATAACTAGCCTTTCTACTTCTGCTCAAAAGATACTTGGCTACGATTACGGAGTGGCTGGAACAGACTACTGGATGTATGAAGACGAAACACTTGATGAACGGAGAAGAAGAATGGAGACAGAGGAATAGAATTCATTTCTAGCTACATTGATGGAATATCAGACTCTTTAGGTTTTTTTATCTTTGGTGGCTTTTTTCCAGTTTTTTCGTATTCTTTCATCCATTCCTCAAATATTTCCTGTGCTCTATATTCATTCGGCTTATTAAGAACACCTCTCCATTTATCCAGAAATTCCACCGCATTTTTTCCTGCTTGTTCTTGTTTTTTCTTTTCTTCTTCTGTAACAGTGTTTCGTATATTCTGCTCGATTTCGCGTTGTCTAACCCCTTCCATTGTGGAACGGAAATGCGTGATCAAATCATCAGAATCAACTTTGAACACATATGGTCTTCTGAAATCAGGGTGCTTATGACTTAACCAATACTTTGTATACATGGTGTCTTTTCTCTTGATACCTTCAAGTACATTACTAAGAGCAACATCACTAACAAGACCGACACCAAGCGACATAGCTTCATTTATTCGAACGAGAAATTTATGATCCTCTTTCATCCAGCGATAGAAAGTATTTCTTGAAATACCAATCTTATCACAAGCGATCTGAATGACTGGTGTTTTCTCAATCTCTTCCGCGAGTTTATTAAGCAGTGCCTGTGTCTTTTTCATAAATCGCCTTACAACCTGTCAGCTTCTCGTACCTACATACGATCAAGTCACAGAAAACTTCAGAAAGCTCGCACCCATACACCCTTCGACCAAGAGCTTGCGCAGAAATAAGAGTGCTACCCGAACCAAGAAAGCTGTCCAGAATGATGTCATGGGGCTTCGTACAGCGTTTTATGGCTTTCTCATGGAGCTGTGGAGGTTTAGATGTTGCATGTTCGTATTCCTTTGCAGGCAATCGTTTAGCCATCCAAACATCGTTAATTTCTTCAAGTAAGTCATTACCAGTACTTAATTCTTTATTAAGAACCTCATTGAGATTTTTAATATTTGAAAGGTATGGTTTTCCACGAATACCGTATACAACAGGCTCATATACTTTATTAAACGCCACAGACGGAACGGGGTTCTGATTGTTTTTTAACCATAAACACACTCGTTTGTTGGCAATACCTAAAGAGCGATATAGATCCTGAACTACTCCGATATACACCTGATCACACCAGTAAAATACATGAGTATCTTTATTTGAAACAGCGAGAGCGGCCTCCATGCTGTCTTTCAAAAACTTTTTATACTCATCAAAACTTCTAGTGTCATTCACATTTCCACCATAATCTTTCTTGCCTCCAATACCACCATCGTAGTCTACGGAAATGTTATAAACTGGATCGCTATAGATCATGCTTGCTCGGTCATTACCAAGCAGACGAACAAGGTTGTTTTTATCCGTAGAATCTCCACAAAGGATGCGATGATTTCCGAGAATGATAATGTCACCAAGTTTAGTTTTTGGATTCTTGATTTTCTTTAGTTCTTTTTCGACATCAAAATCGTCTCCCGTAACTTCTTTTTTGGTGTCCATAAGTTCGCCGATTTCAATCGGGTCGAAACCTGCAAACTCCAACGTCTCGAAATCGAATGATTTGAGTAAACCAAAATCCCAATCACCGCCAAGCTTATTGGAAGCGATCAAGTACTCTTTTGATTCCTTTTCCGTAAGCTTACGGTTGGGTACACGAATATCAATAAGCTCTTCACCTCGACCGATGAGTTGCAGAGCTTTTATTCGCTGATGACCAGCGAGAATTGTGCCGTCTTTGTCGACAGCGGGTATCTCAACAAGGTTATACTTCTTGAGACTTCTAGTAAGATCCGACATTTGCTTGTCGGTAATAACACGAGGATTGATCTTTTGAGGGATAAGATCATTAACCCGTTTTTGGACTGTAGTCCAAGATAGTTTTTTCATAAGTAACAACGATAAAAAAGCTGATAAATTTTGCCATAAAAATTTAAAATACCGATGACTGTCAGTATTTTTGCTTGTTACTTAAACTCTCCTAGTGCTACAGATGTCCAAAAACATCTGTACTATCAGTTTATCAATTTGATAAATTATGTCAAGCAAGTTATACTGTGGATATGTCAAAAAAGATAACTTTTAACGATCTTGATAAAGATATTGGACAAAAAATTAAAGATTGTCGTTTAGAAGCAGGATATTCTCAAACAAATCTTGCGAGACTTTTAAAATACGAAACACCTACTGCTATTTCACTGATTGAAAGTGGAGAGAGAAGCTTAAAGATTCATGATCTCATTATTCTCTGTCAGCTTTTTATGAAAAACTACGAATACTTCTTAGATAAACCCGATACTCATAAAATGGTCGAGAAATAAAAGTATAACTTTAAACAGTATATGCAATTTTTAGATAAAGAATGGTCAAAAAAGCACTTAGAGGATATCAAAAAGAAAGCTGATAAGCGTTACACACCAGAATTAAATGTTGAGCTTCCTATATCTGAGATTTTTGACGGACTTGGTCGTACTAAGGCTTTTTATACAACGGTGCAATCTCACTACGGGAAACTTTTTAAAAGATTTAGGTCAATAACCAGTGTTTATAAAAATAGAAAAATTCAAAGAACATTTAATTCTTTTGCTCGAAATGTAAAAGAGCTATTAGATATTCTAGAAAACGTAAAGAAGTACGAGACAACACAGATCCCGTGGAAAAAAATTAATTCGCTTGCTGAAAAATCACAGTCTTATTCTTGGAAACTTTCTGACCAAATTAGAAAGGAAAAAGAAAAACCTGTCCAAAAAGAATTGCTTAAACCAGAAGAACCTTATACTTATCCAAGAACCAATGCTGATATATTCAACTCTGATCTACACGATATAACAGAAGTTCAAAGGGAGCTTAGATTTTTTATAGACTTTAGTAAAAGCACTTCCGCAGAAACTTCAAATAGACCATTTCTGTTGGTTAATGGACTAGCCGGATCTGGCAAGACACACTTGCTGTGTGATTTGGTTAAACATCGAATTGATAAGGGCTACGCTCCTACTGTTCTAAGCTTCGGTGAATTTTTTGAAGGCAGTGATGATATTTGGTTCAAAATGGCCAAACAGTTTGGGTTGAATCCCGTAAAATGGAATAAGGACAAAATACTAAAAGAACTTGATAATAAGGGTAAGTCTACAAAAAGCAGGTCAATCTTAATGATTGATGCTTTAAATGAATCGAGGCCATTATCTTTTTGGAACAGTAAACTTAAAAAGCTTCTTGCTGATATTCGCAAATATCCAAATGTGGCTCTCGTAGCAACTATCCGTTCAGGTTTTGAGAAAGATGTAATAAATGAAAATGTTAAGAAACAATTTACCCAAGAAGAGCATCGGGGCTTTGAATTTCAAGAATGGGAAGCTGTAACAAAATTCTTTAAAGAGTTTTCATTACCCCTTCCAGAAATCCCTCTCTTAACTCCTGAGTTTCAAAATCCGCTTTTCCTTCTATTATTTTGCAAAGCATTTGAGAACACAGCCGGAAAGAAACAGAAAAAGTCATTCAAAGGTCAGGAAGGTGCTACACATATTTTTGAAAAGTATGTTGATTCGGTCTCAAAGAAAATTGAGAAAAAGTTTAAAATTGATCACGGGCCAGGAAAGAATATCTGGGATACGGTAATAGAAAAGATTGCCGAACAAATGGTTAATAAAAATGTAGACAGATTATTTGCGGATGATATTTTGAAGTTAATCAAAAAAGCTCACCCTGCACTTGGTGAAAGTACTCTTTTAGATGATTGCGAAAAGAACTTTTTACTGGTTAAAGTTCCACATTATGTACCAGAAACAGGTACTTCAGCAGGCTTTGATTATCGTTTTCCTTTCCAGAGGTTTAGTGACCATTTAGTCGGAAGATCTCTTTTTAAGAAGTATGAAAAGGAGTTTGGTAAAACAAACAAAAATATTTCCACTGCAACTAAATTCTTTTCAAAAAGAAGGAAGCTAGGAAAATTTTTAAGTCGTGGAATTAACCGAGGAATCATAGAAGCTCTATTTATTCAGTGTCCTGAACAACTCAAAGGTGTTGAGTTTTTTGAGGTGGCTCCACATGTAAAGGACTACCTAGCTAAAGATGCTTTTGTTCAAAGTATCGTATGGAGACAACCATCAGCATTTTCTTCAGATCTTAAAAAACCACTCGAATTTATAAATAGAAGAATATTAGCATTTGGAGACGGAAACTCAGCAATCTTAAACGCTTTTCTATCTGTAGCCGTCGTTCCCTCACATCCATTTAATGCAGAATTTCTCCATAAGCATTTAATGAAGATGAAGATGCCAGCCAGAGATGCTTGGTGGTCAGTGTTTCTTCATGACGAACACAAAGACAGAAACGCAGTAGATCGACTGCTTAAGTGGAGTTGGTCTGATCAAGAATTATGCCATCTCACAGACGACTCAATCTTTTTAACCGCGATTACGCTTGCTTGGTTCTTAACTACACCGAACCGTTTTGTTAGAGACAAGGCGACTAAAGGTTTAGTGACTCTGCTACAAAATAGATTAAACCTCGTTAAAAGGCTTTTGGAAAAGTTTGAGAACGTAGATGACCCTTATATTACGGAGCGATTATTCGCTGTTGCCTATGGGAGTATTCTTAGAAACCAAAAAGATACAGCTAATATAAAAACCATAGCTGTTTATACCTACAACAAGTTTTTTAAGAGCAACAGACCACCTGTACATGCTTTGATTCGAGATTATGCTCGTGGAATTATTGAAGCCGCTAGACTAAACAAAATTAATTTCCGTCATTCCATTAAGAATACCGAACCCCCTTATCAGAGTACTTGGCCTACCAAAATACCTAGTAAGAAAACCTTAAATAAAAAATATAGTTTGGAGGATTATTCCATAACAGAAAATAGTTTCCGTAGTGTCTGGTCATCATTAACCTTTGATGATTTTGGTAGGTACGAAATTGAATCACATCTTGGCTATTGGTCTGGAAGAAAATTAAACGTGGCAGAACCTGATAGAAAGGAAATATATAAAAAATTTAAGAGTGGTTTAACGAAGAAACAAAATGATTTGTTGGGCAAGGCAACTAATATATTCTTTGGGATAAACATTAATAAAATAATGGCTCAAGTTAGGTTTGTAACCCCGGGGGAAAATAACGAAGTGGATGAGAAAGAAGAAAAAAAGAACGAAGCGAAAG
>CAZAFQ010000012.1:0-13246 GCA_964484885.1 uncultured Candidatus Saccharibacteria bacterium
TATTGATGTTTTTATATAACTCTTTTCGCTCCTTTTCGACACTGAGATAGAGGATGTTGCTTCCTAATTCTTTTTTGTGCTTCTGTCGAGTGAAAGGCTGTCCACTGATGTGACATACCTCAAGCGCTCTGATTAGTCTCCTCTTGTTATTTCGATCAATTGTCCATTCGACATCAGGGTCTAGACTAACTAACTCTCGAAATAGCTCCGGATTTGTTTTTTTCTCTAGCTTTTTTCTTAAGTTTAAATCCGGTTCAACTTGCGGTATCTGAAAGTCATAAACTAAAGTATCGATATAGAGCGTTGAGCCCCCCACAACAAACGGAATATTTCCTCTTTTATGAATCTCTTTAATTTTTTCATTCGCGAGTTTTTTAAAAAAAGTAACGTTAAATTCTTGATTTGGAGTAACAATATCAAGAAGATGATGAGGGATGCCGTTAATTATTTTTAAGCTTTGTTCAGAATTCTTGTTTTTATGTTTAATTCCAGTATTCAAATTCTGAACCTGAAACTCTTTCTTCTCTCGGGTTCTTATATCCGGTATCCTGTTCTTTACATTTCTGCCCGGTTTATCAGTGCCGATATCCATTCCTTGATAAACTGTCATCGAGTCAGCACAAATTATTTCCGAAGGGAAGTTTTTGGTAACAGCAAATGAGAGAGAGGTTTTTCCGCTCGCCGTTGGTCCGGTGATGACAATAATCGGTTTTGACATGAGTTCATTTTAAGGTTAAAAGCTAAAAGTTGAAAGTGATATTTTCATAAGCCGGAAAAGTAGCTATAATGAAGAGCAGCAAATTAAGGAGCAAATTATGGGAGAGCTAAAAAAAATGAATGAGAATGACTCACCTGGTAAAAGTCACGAGCAAATGGTTTATGAAATGGGCAATGGGGTGGGGGAAATACGTTCGGTTCCGGAAGCTGAAGAGTCAAAAAGTTCAGATCGTGATATAAACTCTGAAGTAAAGTCAGATATTTTGACCGAATCAGAATCTGAAGAAGAAGGTGATGTTCTTGGTGAAGAGGCTCAGCGTGTCAGCCTTGGTCAGTATAAAGATAAACTGAGTGAAGCTTCAATCGATAGAGCGGCAATTGCGAGACAGCGAGAAATTATTGCCGAGGAAGAACCAGAAGAGCAATCTTCAGAAGGGTTTGCTTATGCAGAGCCGGGCCTTGAAAAGGCAAGAAAGGAACGACTGGATAGGGAATTTTCAGAGTTAAAGGCAGATATTAGAGATGAAGAAAGAACCGCTGCTGATAGGGCACGGCAGAGACTCGATGCGGATGAGAAAGCGGGGGAAAGATTGGCATCAGGACAAGTGGCTGGCCAGGACGAAGTAGTGGTTCCGTTTGTGTCTTCTGAAGAGTATTCTCCCGCTCAAAAGGAAGAGATAAAAAGGAATTGGGGTACTAGAGTTGAAGATGATTTGATAGCGGCAAG
Source organism: uncultured Candidatus Saccharibacteria bacterium (assembly GCA_964484885.1). GTDB lineage: Bacteria > Patescibacteriota > CPR2 > UBA1875 > CAZAFQ01 > CAZAFQ01. The sequence goes on from CAZAFQ010000012.1 coordinate 1,445, forward strand.
CAGAAATGAAGAAGTGAAGGGATCTTTTGAGCCTAGAAACAAAGCAGAAGAGAGAGAAGTATTAAAAAACTGGGAGCAAAAAGCAGCAAATATGGATAATATCAGTGCTAATCCGGAACTAAAGAAAAAACCTTGGTGGCAAATTTGGTAGCACCTACAGAATTTTACCGCTTAACTTCCAGGCGTTAGAGCCAGTTATTTCAATCTCAACGAACTGACCCAAAAAATTAGCTTGTTGATTGTCTGGGATTTCCACGACTTTGTAGGAACCAGTTCTTCCGTAGAGGTTTTCTTTTTTTACTTCATCAATGAGAACCTCCATCTTTTTATTGACTAGCCTGGCATTCTCTTTTTCGAGATTTTTTGCCAAGACTTTTGTTAGCATTTGGAAGCGCTTTTCTTTTTCAGTTTTTGGAACATTATCTGATACTTTTGCGCTAATAGTTTGTGGTCGAGGTGAATATTGAGCAATAAAAGCCATCGAAAAACCAATTAATTCCATGAGCTTTTTGGTTTCACGGAAGTCTTCATCAGTTTCTCCCGGAAACCCGACGATAATATCAGTTGTTAATGTAATATTTGGGACCTTCTTCTTTATTTTTTTAACCAGATTCAAGTATTGTGTTTGAGTATAATGACGGTTCATCGCACTAATTATTTTGTCTGAACCGGACTGAAGAGGGAGATGAAGGTAGGGGGGAAAATGTTTTAATTTTGGTAAAACGTTAATCAGGTTGTTGCTGATATCTTTTGGATGATTTGAGTAAAAATAGACGCGATAATTGCCAGGAATTTTATCTATCTTACTAATTAGTCGGGTAAAGCTATCTTTTTTACCAAGGTCGTTACCATAGGAATTTACATTTTGACCCAATAAAGTAATTTCCTTATACCTGCTATCTATTAATTTCTTTACTTCTTCTATCACCTCTTTTTCCGATCTTGACTTTTCCGGTCCTCGAGTATAAGGAACAGCGCAGTAAGAGCAGAAATTATTACATCCGAATGAAATAGGAACGTAGGCTCGAAATTTGGACTGGTATTTAGGGGTTAGTGAGAAAAACGGCGTCTTTTCAGAGTCCTTTTTCTCACCTAAATACTCTTGAAGTTTGGCAGTATCTTGAATGTTAAAGACCAAATCAAATATCTTAGAAAGTTTTTGCCGATCTTTTTCAAGGACGCATCCGGTGAGGATCAAGCTTACTTTTTTCTGACCCTTCAATTTATTCCAATCCTTAATTTTTCCGAAGATTCGATCAATGGCGGTCTGTCGAACACTGCAGGCAATTGTAATGATGTAATCAGCGTCTCTTTCTTGATCAGTTTGAGACAGTCCGGCGTTATTAAAAACGGTAATGATTCTTTCGGCATCAGAGTAATTCATCTGGCAACCGAGAATCCACAAATAGAACTTTTTCTTTTTCATGGCAAGTTATTTTAGCAGATTTTAACTAAGAAAAAAAGAAGGTCTCTTTAAAAGAGACCTTTCTTGAGTATCGAACATTGGATTATGGGTTCTCCTGGTATTTATGGAGCTGGTTGGGTGATTTTCTCCCGGATTTTTCTATTACTAAGGAACACTCATAAGTGGTTCTCGTCTAACCTGTCGACCAGTGAGTCGGTCTTGAATATCCAAGTTGAATGAGAGTCTCTTCGGTTTCGGACTCCTGAACTGTCGGATCATCATAGGTTATGACATTCCATTGGTTGACGCATCGTATACTTGGGGGTTTTCCTTGGCAGATCTTACAGTGAAGATTGTCACAAAACCAAGACTTTAGTGCCTTTTGTCCGAGATCGTCCAGCTCATAGAGATCAAGAGTGTCCTTATTAATGTCTTGATAGAAGCCAGTCATGTCTCCTCCCAAGTTCAAGGTTCTTTTATCCTAAACTAAACTCCTTGTGGTAAAAGTCAATGTGTATAAAAAAAAGAAAAAGCCGACCTGTTTTTAACATGTCGGCTTAAATGACTCGGGAAAGGCTTCTTTCAACCATCGGTATTCAAGATGAATATTTACAGCCCAGCGGGCTATCCAGTTTTTGTCAGATGCTTGGATTAGGAGAGCTCTTTTTCCATTATAAGGGACAACTTCGAAATCTTGATAATCAGTTTTGCAGTCACTGAATTGTACTCTGATTATTTTATTTTCAAGAACTCTTGCCTCCCTTCCAAAAAAGTCCTTGGCGACCTTTCTCAGGCTTCTCTTTGAGGAGAAAAGAATTAGTCTCATCCCATTTTCTTGATCAATAATTTTGTACTTTTTTGGTTGCCACCACCAAAGATCTTCAGGGGCAAGCGAAGTTTTTGATTTCATCAGGCTCCTTTCCTCGAGGGATCTCAGATTATAACCCTGGGAATAAAAAAAAGAAAGGTTAGGATTTAGCCTTGATCTCGTTTTGAAGCTTTTTTATTAAATTACTGATAGTAATTTGACCGGAATCGCCGCTTTTCCGAGTTCTGAGAGATAATTTTTTTGATTCTACTTCCTTTGCGCCCAATATAATCATATAAGGTATCTTCTCGAGTTCGGCTTGTCTGATTTTTTTACTAATTGATTCTGTAGACTCGTCAATTTCTGTTCTGAAGCCTTTTTCTATTAGTTCTTGTTTTATTTCTTTGGCACGACCTATGAATCTATCAGCAATTGGGAGAACTCTGATTTGAGTCGGAGCTAACCAGAGGGGGAAATCGGCCCCATAGTGTTCAATTAGGACCCCGATGAATCGTTCTAGTGATCCCAAGAGAGCCCGATGAACCAGTATCGGTCGAGTTTTTTTCTGCTCTTCATTGATAAACTCCAAGTCAAATCTGTCGGGTAAATTGAAATCTACTTGTACGGTAGTACATTGCCATGATCGACCCAGTGAGTCTTTAATTTTGATGTCGATTTTTGGTCCGTAGAAAACTCCCTCTCCGGGGTCCAGTTGGTAACTGATTTTTTCTGATTTAAGGGATTTCTTTAAGGCATTGGTAGCAAGTTCCCAATGCTCTTCTTTACCAATGGCTTTTTCAGGCTTAGTGGAAAGATAGATATCAAATTTCTTAAATCCAAAATCCGAGAGGATTGAAAGTGCAAAAGAAACCGCATTCTTGATCTCTTCTTCCAGCTGATCTTCGCGGCAAAAAATATGAGCATCATCTTGAGTAAATCCACGAACTCTCATTAATCCGTGAAGAGTGCCACTTTTTTCATATCTATAAACGGTTCCAAATTCAGCGAAGCGGATTGGCAGCTCGCGATAAGACCGGAGACGATGTTTATAGGCATAAATATGGAAAGGGCAGTTCATCGGTTTAACTAAAAATTCTTGTTCGTCGACTTTAAATGGAGTATACATACTGTCTTTGTAAAAATCCGAATGACCGGAGGTTTTCCAAAGTTTAGATTGAGCGATGTGAGGCGTTTCCAGCATTTGATATCCGGAATCGATTAATCTTTTTGTTAAGTAGTTGCGGATAATCATTCTGAGGGTCGCTCCTTTTGGTAGCCAGATAGGGAGGCCGGCTCCAACAGTGTCGTTAATTGTAAAAAGCTCCAATTCTTCACCTAACTTACGATGATCGCGTTTTTTAGCTTCCTCTTCTCTTGTTAAAAATTCATCTAAATCTTTCTGGTTGTCAAAAGCGATGCCATAAATCCTCTGCAACATTTTGTTTTGTTCATCGCCCTTCCAGTAAGCTCCGGCAATGCTTGTTAGTTTAAAAGCTCCGATATCTTTCGTTGACTCTACATGGGGCCCCATGCAAAGATCCGTGAAGTTGCCGAGCCTATAAAAAGTTACTTCTTTTTCTCCGGATTTCTCCAGATCCATTAAAAGATCGGTCTTATAAGTTTGGCTGGCGTCTTTTGTAGTTTGAATTGCTTCTTTAATTGGGACCCGGAGTTTTTCAAACTTTAAGTCTTGTCCTAATATTTCTCTCATTCTTTCTTCTATGATTGGCAGATCCTCGGGGATTAAGGTTCTTGGAAGATCAAAATCATAATAAAAACCATTCTCGATTGCGGGCCCGACCCCAAGCTTCGCCTCAGGAAACATTTCCAAAACAGCTGTTGCTAAAATGTGGCTTAAAGAATGCCTCTGAACTTCAATATTTGTTTTTTTCATCCTGCTCTCCTATTAATATAATAAAAAAACGATCTAAATAGATCGTCAAGCTCCGATATTCTCGGAGGGTTCCACTCGACTTTCCCGCGCTTATCTAATGCCTTATCCTTACTTAAATTTTTCAAATTCAATAATCAAATTTGTAACATTAAACAGGCACGGGACGCTCTTTTTGCTTATTTGCTCCAAGCAAGAGGAGGGACTGGTAGAGGTGGTGAGGCTCCGTCAATGTCCATAAGATATGTTTGTAGTATACTAAAAACTAATAATTAAATAAAGGAGAAGCAAAATGAAGGGTTTCGTCGATTTCATTCGAGAACAAGGGGTAGTCGGATTAGCAGTTGGGTTTATTCTTGGTGGAGCGGTTTCAAAACTGGTAGCCGCCTTGGTAGGAGATATTATTAATCCGTTACTCGGTATTTTATTAGGTGCAGCCAAAAATCTCGATACTGCTGTCTTAAAGATTGGTCAGGCCGAGATTATGTGGGGCAGTTTTCTGAGTATTTTAATTGATTTTATTGTAATCTCTCTTGTGGTATATTTTGGCGTTAAAATCCTGAAACTTGATAAACTGGATAAAAAGAAAGAAAAATAGTTAGTCCTACAATTCAAAATTTTCTAATAGCTGATCTATTTGACCATAGAGCTCTTCTTTCGGTCCCGTGTTATTGAGAGTAATATCGGCCATGGCTATCGGGCCGGCCTTGTGGAGATTTTCAATTTCGGCCTGATCTCTGGAGACCGCTTCTTCATGAGTAAAATTCCGGTACCTATTTTCCTTATCTGCAATATGATCCTTCTGCCGGTCCGAGAGTCTTTTATAACGAATTGATGGAGGAGCATAAACAGCAATTACCTGAAGTCGATCTTGAAAGTTTTCTTTCAGATACAGGTATTCTTCCCAGGAATATAAACCATCCCCAAGGACATCTCCTTTTTCCAGAAGCTTGTCAATTTTTTCCTTATTTAAAATTGCAAAAGCCGCCATGCCGTGTTCTTTCCTTAGCCTCTCTCGAATTTCCCTTTCCAGCGCCTCTGAGGGTTCTTTCCCCATTTCCTTAATCCGGTCTAAAGTTATCTGACCGAATCTAAGAAATTCAAAGTTGCGCTTGGACATTAAGTAATCGGCTATTTCTGATTTTCCAGCGCCGCACATCCCGACTAAACATATTAATTTATTCATTTTCTTTTTTTGTCCTTTCTTTATGTTTTACCGCCAACAAAATGTTATCAATTTTGTTGGAAACGGAAGTACAAAGAGAGTCAGAAGGAATTCACCAAGGGCGGGTCCTTGAATGACATTAACTTATGTTGACGTGGTGCCGCAAAGAGGACTCGAACCTCCACGACCTTGCGGTCACTAGCACCTGAAGCTAGCGTGTATACCAATTTCACCATTGCGGCAAACTCTTACAAAGAGCACATATACTAATTTTACAACGCATAAATTCAATTATACTTTGAGGCTCTCTAAAATCTATTGTACCAAAAAATCTAACCGGCTCCTTTGAAAAAGAGAGAATATTAAAAAGGCGAAGGAGTGAATTGTTTTATTTATTCCAAAACCCGAGAGATTGTTCTGACATTACGGGCCGGTACAGGCTTAAATTACAAGTTCTCACAATCTTTATGACTAACTTTGGTGGACGGCACAAGAATCGAACTTGTGACCTCCGCGATGTCAACGCGACGCTCTAACCATCTGAGCTAGCCGTCCAAAGTTAGGCTAATGTCAATGTAACATTTCCCGCCCGAATAAATCCGTTTGGGCGTAAAATCTAGCCGAACTGTAAACCCGTACCAGCGCCAGCTGACGCTTTATTTATCAGGAAAATAATGACTACTTTTCGAGTAAAAAGCGATAACTGACCAAAATATTATACTCAAAACAAGCACAAAAATCAATTTAAAAACTTACTTGATTGTGGAAAAGAATGGTGCTAGTATGGTATCCCATTTTTGTGCAAAGCTACAAATTAAGTAGTTTAAGATAACAGGATAAACAATGATTTCAAAAGAGCTAGCTCAAGAAATAATTAAAAAGGTTGAGGATTTTACAAAAAAACCCGTAGCAATATTAGATTTAGCCGGTAATGTCCTCAGCAGGACATCAAATTTTACCTATAATCCCGAGCCCAACGAAATCAAAGTTTCAAAAAAAGCAACTACCATCACGGTTGACGGAGAAAAGACCGGGTACTTATATTTTGATGCTAAAAAGGAAGAAATAACGGAAGAAGTGACCGTAATCAAGTCAATGATTGAGCTACTCGTTCATCAGCGGTTAATTTTAGAAAATATCAGTATGGAAGATCGGAAGATCAACAAATTTATTTATGACCTGCTTCACAAAACTGATTATGATGAGTCTCAAGCTAAGGCGGAAGCAAAAATATATGGGTTTAACCTATCAAGACCGAGGACGGTAATTGTATTTGACGTCGATGGTGAAATAAAGAAAATCCTACATTCTGATGAAATCGGCAGTAACGAAAAAGAGGCATATATCGGCCGTATCAAAAAGTCGATCTCTTTTTCGGTTAATTCTTTCTATACCAAGAACCAAAAAAACATCACCGCCTATATTGGGAATAGCAAATTTGTAGTTTTGAAAGATTTAGGCACTTCGAAAAATACAAAAGCAATTCACGACGAATTCTTGAAAACCCTCAATTCTCTTCACTACATAATTAGAAGCGAATTAAGATCTGATGTTAGTATTGGGGTTAGTCAATATTATAAGGGAATTTCGGGCTTGAGGGAATCTTTTGAAGAAGCAGTGATGGCAGTTAATTTCGGGGAACAGGTATGGGGGAAAAATCGAATATATCATTTTGACCGCTTTGGAGTAGTAGCTCCATTGATCAATTCTGAGCAAGAAATTGATTTCTCAAGGAATATGCACGAGAGTTTTGCGAATAAAGAAGAACTGATAAAGACACTCGAAATTTTTTTCGAAAATAATATGAGTTTGACCGGAACAGCAAAGAAATTAAAAATTCATCGAAACACCCTTGTCTACCGGCTGGATAAAATTTCGGAAATGCTAAAACTTGACCCGAGAGTTTTTGACGATGCCATTCAGATAAAATTATCGATGATTTTCGGAAAAATTTTAACTTAATCAAGGGGGCAGCATGGACTTAACAAAAGAATTGACGATCAAAATTATTGAAAAGACACAGAAAATTTTAAGCAGACCTGTATATTTCTATGATAGAAATGGTATTTTTCTTAATAATGATCCGGAGGAAGTAGACTTTCGGGCAATCGAAGCCATAAGACAAGAAAAAGATGTGATTGAGAAAAAAGCCGGTAAGTTTTTTCATTATAAACCGATAATATACAATAAAAGAGTAGTTGGGGCGATTGCGACTGCTGATTTTAAAAAAGAAAAAGCATCTGAGTTTTCCAAATTGGCTTCCGGCATGATTGAAGTTTTTCTTTATGAAGAATTCCTTGTAAAAAATATTTATGTCGCAAATGATTTAAGAAGTGAGTTTTTGAAAGAAATTTTAATCGGTAGCAGTATCAAGACAACGGAAGAGGCTGTCGAACAGGGAGACATTGTCGGTGTTAACTTAAGGGCAAAGCACGCGATTATCATTTTAAAAATTGATAATCTTTATGAACAATATCTCCAAGAGAATGAGATCCTAACTTCAGATGAATCAAGAGTCAAATTCCAGGGATATTTGGAAGAAATTGAGGACTATATTCATGAAGGTTTTAAAGATAAATCTCATAATTCGGTAATTTATGTAGGCAGCGGAGAATTTATAATTCTAAAGCATATAAAAAAGGAAGATATTAATACTTTGAGTTCAGTCCAGATACTAAAGGGTCGGGCTAAGATGATTTTCAACTTTTTGAATGGAAAATTCCCTGATAGGGTGTCTATTTCCGTCGGACAGTATTATCCGGGACTAGCCGGCTTGAAAAAGTCATTCGAAGACGCAAGTATTGCCATGAAGTTAGGCGAAAAAGTATTTGGTCGTCATAAAATTTACCACGTGCTAGATGTCGGAATGTTTGTGGGGCTGCTTGATAATGTTACGACTGTTAGAAAAAGCGAATTAGCTTTCCAGATCTTGAAAGATCTTTTTACGGATCCGGATTTGCTCAAAACCACCAAGGCGTTTCTGGATGCTGGAATGAACTTAACAGAAGCGGCAAAAAAATTGCATCTTCATCGAAACACTTTAATTTATCGTCTGGACAAAGTGAAACAATTAATAAAATTGGATCCCCGGATTTTTCATGACGCAATTCAGATAAAGCTAGGCCTTACAATTTGTTCTAGCCAAGAGGCTGAACTCCAAGTCAACTAGTAACATGGATTTTCACAAAAGATTCCCAAGCTTTTTGTTAATATTAACAATGCATAAAAAGTCTTATTTCCTTAGACTCTAGATGGAACTTTGAAAGATAAATAGCTTGTAGGTTTCTGCCATGTTCGGTTGAGGTTCAGCCCGTCAAAACAACACAAAAGGTCTTCTAGTTTATCTAGCTGTGGCTGGGTGACAAGACTAAAATTTTTTTAAGTCAGGTTGTTCCGTTCGGCATGGCGGAAACCTATGAGCTATTTTTTATTTTTTTAAAAAATTGAGCAGAAGCCATTTGACATAATGCCTCTGATTATGGTATTTCAAGAGATAGATCCTAATGCAGGATTAAAACCAAATAGGAAGGAGGTGAATGAAATGGATTGGACAGTAGCTACAGCCGATGCTGTTCGGAACACGCTAGCAGAAGTATTTTCATACATTCCAAATATTATTGCTGCTATCATTATCATCCTAGTTGGTATTATTGTCGCTTGGGCGGTAAAAACCCTTATCGTTAAGGCGCTAGGTTACTTAAAGGTAAAAAAATATACTGACTCGATTGGATTAGGAAAGATTTTCAAAGGCGATGTCCGAATCGTTGAGCTAATAGGCGATATTGCAAAGTGGATTATTATCTTGCCTTTTGTCGTTGTTGCTCTTGATGTTGTAAAGTTGACCGGAGTTAACGACTTAATCAAGCAAGTGCTGCTCTATATCCCAGATGTTGTAAAGGCGGTTATTCTGATTATGCTTGCCTTTATTATCGGTGATTTAGTTGCCAGAGTGATTAAAGCGACTGCCACTTCGATCGGAGTAAAGACAAGTGAGATTTTGGCTGATATTGCCAGATGGGCAATTTTAATCTTTGCTTTTTTCGGAGCCCTTCAACATCTTGGTCTTGCTGTTGAGCTTATCAACATCCTTTGGACTGGGATCGTTGCTCTCGTTGTTATTGCCGGAGGAATCGCCTTCGGTCTAGCTGGGCAAGGAGCGGCTAGAGATACAATCGCAAGGATTCGAAAGAACTTTCCCGTTGATAAAGAATAGGTTAAAATAAAAGCGGGAAACAAAAACAAAAAAGTTTTCATAAAAAAGGAGCGTTTTGGGCCGCTCCTTTTTATAATAGAGCATCAAATTGTTACCTTGCTAGCTCCGAGTAATGGAGTAAGGTTTTTATGAGATTTTTAAAATTAAAGCAGTTTAAGACGGGAGCGGGCAGAGGTCTTCCAGTTTTTTCTTGCTATCCTCTGTAAAACTTGGCAGCGGTTTCAGGCGAAACCGAATTGATGATGATACCCGTTCCAAGCTCGAGTCCAGCCCAGATATTTGGACGAGGGGCAAGCTTTAAAATCATGTGGTGGTTTTCCTCCTCGGTGCTGTTATGAAAAAAGTAGTTATAGCTCAAATCTAGGGTGGAAAGTTTTGCCAAAATAAATTTAAGAACAGTTGCCAGCGATCGTTTTTCTTCCTCTGTCATATCGTGAATTTTTCTAACATGCCTTTTGGGGATTATCCAGGCCCCATAAGGGGATTCGGAGGCGTAAGGGGAAAGGGCGAACATATTTTTGTCTTCCCAAATAGCACGTGGCGATTTACGTTCGTTTTTGATGATATCGCAATAAGGGCAGCGGCCAAAATCCATATAATATTTTTCAATAGCATAAAGCTCTTCTCGAATTAGAGGAGGCATCATTGGCAGAGCAATGACCTGAGAATGACAGTGGGGCACACTAGCACCGGCCTTTCCGCCTTCATTTTTAAAAACTAAAACATATCTGATTTTCTTCAGTCTTGACAGGCTCTCATGTCGTTCTGAGTAAACATCTAAGATTTTTTTGATGTGAGCGATTGAAAGCTCATGAATTTCCTTATTATGTTCAGGAGTTTCGATAATAATCTCTTGTTTCCCATAGGCAAATTTATTATCGAGAGTCAACGCGGGAAATTTATTGTTTAAGACTCTGATAAGCCAACTGTTTTTATCCTTAATTTCATATATTGCCCTTTCCTTATTATCCGGGCAAAAAAAACACTTAACACTCTCATCGTATTTTGCTTCAATCTTTTTTGCATGAGGCCTTTTTGCCCTTCCCGGAGCAATGATTACATACTTGTCCTTAAAGTAATGTTTCCTAATTTCACTTTTTGCCATAAAAATCCTCCATATAGATAATACATCAGTTAACGGCTAACAGTAAACGGTTAGCAGGGGGCGAGAATATTTATCGGTTTAAAGTGTAGATATCCTTTTAGTTTCAAATATGAAAAATACAATTTGGGTACAAATTATAATATTAGAATAGAGATTTATTTGAATTTAAAGGAATTACGGATATCACTAGCTTCCTGAACATATGTTTCAAAATCATCCTCAGAAGCAAAATAACTTATGGTATAAAGACGACCATCCTTTTCTAAAAATAGAGAGGAGGTTTGCTGATTTGAACTAATAAATTCGATTACAATACCGTTATAATTATTAATTTTTACTTTTTCTTGACTTAATTCTTTGACACCCTGGCTTTTCAAGCTGTCAATTGCTAAATTTACCCATTCGTCTAAGGTATTATTTTTTTTGTCCCGATAAGTTATTGAAAAATCTAGATATCTGGATGAAGGTAATATCTTTTCTATATATACTTGTTCGTTTTCAAGAGCACCTCTTTCATCTACTAAATACCAGTCATTCGGGTAGGTTACTTCAAAGGACTGGTTCGAAAATTTACTTTTACCAACATTGTTTTGATTGAGGAAAAGGAATATACAGCAAGTTATTACTCCAATCGTTGAGAAAACAAGTACTGATGTCGCAATAATTTTTTTAACTTTATAGTTCATTTTTCACCTGATATTAGTATAGCATAAATAATTTTTGAATAAGGAAATAAATGAAAAAGGTTCACCTCAGCCTTAAAGTCCAAAAAGGGTGAAGTCGATGCGCAAAAGCTTACAGTCAGTAAATTAGTTCCGCTTTAAATTCCAATCAAAAAAGATTCAGAAAATAGCTCTGAATCTCTTTTGGTGGAGCTGACGGGAATTTAACCCGTGTCCGAAAGTCAAAATCTCAGATTGTTTAACAAGCTTAGTTCCAGCTGAAATTGTCAGGAATCGGGTTAACGCTAGAACAGCATCCCTCATCCTTATCCGATAGGGCTTTCTTGTCATACCTCGGAGTTTATGAGCAAGGCATCCTAGTTAATATAACACCCTGCCCTGGCTCTAGGCAGTCAGGTTCGGATGGCCATAGAACTTAAGCTATGGCAGGTGCGAATTGAAGACCGCTGAAAGCAGTCTTAATTCGATCGGCAAGTTTTGCACTTGTCTATTGACTATCTGGTTAACGCGAGAATAGTCATCGCGACTTGCA
>CAZAFQ010000013.1:0-3970 GCA_964484885.1 uncultured Candidatus Saccharibacteria bacterium
GAGACTGCCCCAAGTTTCTATGAAGTCAAGAATGTTGCTCCAAGTTCATGATGAGTTAGTTTTTGAAGTACCCGAAAATGAACTCAAGAAGGTTCAGGTTTTTGTGACAGAGATTATGGAAAGAACAATTAAATTGAAAGTTCCCGTTAAGGCAAGTGCTGCAAGCGGAAAAAATTGGGCGGAGGCAAAGTAACCAATTTTACTAGTCAGGAGGTGGGGACGGACAGGTTTTATTTTAGAGTCAGGCAGATATCTTCAAGCCCTCCTCAAGGATTATAAGAACGGTTTATTCTTATAAACTGCTAAACTGCCGACTAGTATTAATAATGTCTAAATAGCTTTTCCTTCCTCGCTCTTCTTGATTTATCCTCAAAAAATATTATAATTTGAAGTGAATGAGTCAGGCGAAACCCCTATATCGATCCGAGAAGAATCGAGTCGTTGCTGGAATATGTGGCGGTCTTGGTGATTATTTAGAAATTGATCCCGCCATTATTAGATTAATCTGGATTATCTTTGTATTTGCCGGGGGGGCTGGCTTTTGGGCCTACATTGTGGCTTGGATAATAATTCCGGAAGAACCTGAGTATAAGACAAAGGAAGCAAAAATGAGTGGAAAGGTAAAAATGAAAAAGAGTGAAAAAGAAGTGGCAAGCGAAGTGACTCAAAGTTCGGAAAAAAATAAACGGGAAAAGAAAGCATATTGGATTGGACTTATTTTGGTCATCCTTGGCGCAATCTTTTTAGCTAATAATTTTCTCCCCTCTCTTAGGTTTGACCGTCTCTGGCCACTTATTTTAGTGGCATTTGGCGTGGCTCTGCTTTTTACCAGTAAGAGGACTAAATGAAAATCTTCAGAGCTTTTTGGGGGCTTTTTCTAATTTTTATTGGCATTATCCTTCTCTTGAATACTTCTTTTGGTCTTTCTTGGGGGATTTGGGTTTTTATTTGGCAATTTTGGCCAATAATTTTAATTATTTTTGGTCTAATTTTTATTTTTGAAGCTAGAAAAGTTTCCTTCTGGACAGGACTCATAATCCTTCTAGTTATCTTTACCTCAGCAGGGTATGGTCTGTATTTGAGCTGGCAAAATAAATATTTTGACAATAATAATTTCGCCCTAAAGAATGAAGAAATTATCGAAGAAAAAATTGCTAATGAGCTCCCCGCTAATATCGAAGAGGTGAAGGTGAAGTTGAATCTGGGGGTATCAAAAACGACAATTAGTGGCTCTGATGATCAATCCTTGTTATATGTTGGTGCTCACCTTTCCAACTTCTTTCACTTAAACCAAAAAATTCATACGACTGGGAGAAAGGCCGAAGTCGAGATTAAAACAAATCCGGTGTTTAAGACCTTATTCCAACCCAAAGCCATTAATGATCTCAACTTGTCATTTTCCTCCAAGCCAAATTATGAGTTCGAAATTAATACGGGAGCTTCTGAGCTGGATTTAAATTTCGAAGCCTTAAAACTGAAAAAGATTGATATTAGCGGGGGGGCGACGAAGATGAAAATAAAATTTGGAAATATCGAAGATGCTGAAGCTGAAATTAAAGCGGGGGCCAGCCTTGTAAAATTGGAAGCACCTGAGACATCTGGTATTAAAATAATTCTTAAATCAGCGCTCGTAACTAATAACTTCGAAGACCTAGGCTTAAAAAAGAAAGATAGCGGTTGGGTCTCACCAGATTACGAAGACTCGGAACGAAGAATAGAGGTAAAAATAGATGCAGGAGCCTCAAGTGTTGAAATCAGCCGTTACTAAATTCCAATTTCCTAAATTGGAGTCAAAGATTTTTTTTATTTCTGCGGCCCTTTTTATTTACGTATTAATTTTTTTTCAAGGATTCTTTAGTGTTTCCCTGATCCCGATTATATTTCGAGTTGACATACTGACAAATATTTCTCCTGCTTATCTTTTGGTCTGGGGAATGGCAAGAGTTTTTATTATCCTTCCGCTTACATTCGCTTTGATTGTCTCCCAGAAAAATGCCTTAAAACAATTTTTCTTCAGCCTTAATAATACTAAGAAAGTTATCCAGATTGCTTTCTGGAGCACCTTTGCCTTCACTATTCTTGGTTTTATCTTTTATCCCTACTTCCTTAATCGTCCGGCAATAGGCTGGGAATCTTTTCTTTCTTATTTTCCTTATTTCATTCTTTATTCTATTGGAAATGGTTTTGTTGAAGAGGCCTTTTTTCGGGGTGCGCTATTATCAAAATTTTCAGAATGGTGGGGGAACGAGATAGGGAACAATATTCAAGCTCTTTTTTTTGCACTCATTCATCTTGTTGTTATCCCTTTTAATCCTAGCGCCACCTATTTTATACTCTTGACTTTTATTTTAGGGTATTTCTTTGGCTATATTACCTTAAAGACAAAGAGCATTTTCCCTGCTATAATTCTTCACATAGTGGCTGATCTATTCTTTGCAGTCAGTTTATTTTAAAAATTAACTTTAATTGAAATGATGACTTTAAACGAAGACAGAAGTTTTACGCGGGTAGTTTTACCAGGAGTGTCGAAAGCGGATCTTCATATTCATACCTGTCTTAGCGATGGGAAGCCAACAGTTGAGCAGGTTGTTGATTATGTCCATAAGAACACCGATCTTGCTGTAATCGCGATCACGGATCATAACTGTATTGATGGTGGATATGAAGCACAAAAACTAGTTAAAGAAAAAGGCTATGATTTTGAAGTAATCATAGGAGAAGAGGTTTCTGCGCTCGAGGGTCACATAGTAGCTCTTTTTATTAAAGAAGTTATCCCTCCTTGCCTGACGGCAAAGGAAACGATCAGGAAAATACATGAGCAAGGAGGTTTGGCTTTTGCCGCACATCCTTTTTATCATACGAGATTCAAAAGTCCTCAGTATATCAGTATGGATGGGGTTGGGGCCGTGACCCTTATTAGGGAAAAGTTTGACGGAATCGAAATTGTCAATGCCACCCCTTCATTTGGTCCGGAGAATTTGAAAGCAAAATACATTAATCGAACACTTACATTTAAAGCTGAATTAGGAAATTCAGATGCTCATATTGTGGAAGCGATTGGGATGGGCTTTACGCTCTTTGATGGAAAAACAGCTGAGGACTTGAAGCAAGCAATTTTGACGGAGCAAACCCAAGCTTTCTATAGGAATTGGAGGTGGAATGTTTTGGGACTTTTCCGTTACGCTTATTTTTTTATTCCTAAAGTTTGGCGGTTTGGATTCCATGTTTTAAAACATGGTTTATCGAGAAAAGAGCCGGATGTTTTTAACCTTCCAAAGGATTACAAATGAAAATCCTTTTTATCATTCCTCACCACGACTTTTATGACGAAGAATACTTTGAGTTAAAGACTTTGTTGGAAAATCCAGAAAATAAAATAGATACTGCTTCGACTCATCTTTCTGAGGCTCAGGGGAAATTTAAACATTTGGTTGAGCCTGACTTTTTGATTAGCAGTGTGATGGCGAGTGACTACGATGCCTATGTATTAATTGGAGGGGAGGGCGCCAAAGAACTCTATCATGATGAGATTTTACATAGCCTTATTCGGGATATTATTGCTGCAAGAAAACTTTTGATTCTCTTTAGTGAGGCGGTCATGGTTTTATATTTTTCGGGAATCATTAATAATCGGAGAGTAACGGCCCTTGAAAATATGAAAAGCGACCTAGAGGCAGGTGGTGCTTACTTTACGGGGACAGAAATCGAATATGACGATGATCTGATAACTGCTTCCGGTCATTACGCAGTTCCCTATATTGCCAAAGATATTTTAAAATTTTCAAATAAAAGATGAATTAGGCTACCAGTAAGGAGAATTTTATAATTTCTCCGGGTTTGTTATTATGTGTAATCCAGAAGGATGAGTCATGCCTGAATTACCAGAAGTCGAAACCACAAAAAATGATTTGAAAGAAACGATACTCGGTCATAAAATAGTCGGGATAGATGTTTTATGGCCTGGAATCAT
>CAZAFQ010000013.1:3980-9006 GCA_964484885.1 uncultured Candidatus Saccharibacteria bacterium
AAGAATGTTCCAATAAAAGTATTTTCTAAAGCAGTAGAAGGGACCAGGATTAATCAAATTGAAAGAAGGGCCAAGAATTTAATCATCAAACTTTCAAATAATCTGACTCTTTTGATTCACCTAAAAATGACCGGCCATTTATTAGTGGGAGACAAGACCTCAAGTGTGGATAGGGTCGGCTACTGGAAACCGGGATCGAAAGAGACCTTTCTTGATCCGCAGAATCAATTTATCAGGATAATTTTTTATCTGAATGATAATCTTATTCTTGCGATGAGCGATTTGCGAAAATTCGGTTATATCAAACTGTTAGAAGAAAGAGAATTACAGGAATTTTTATCCCAATACGGGCCGGAGCCTTTTAGCAAAGATTTCCAACTTTCCTATTTGGAAAAAGTTTTTTCGAGAAAAAGGCAGCCGATTAAAAAAGTTTTAATTGATCAAACAGTGATTGCCGGAATCGGTAATATCTATGCTGATGAAATTCTTTGGGCCTCCCAAATTCATCCTAAAAGAACAGCCGAGAGTCTTAAGAAAAGTGAAATTAAGTCAATATTGGAGCAAACTACGAAAATCTTAAATTTAGCTATTCAAAGTAGAGGAACTTCAACAAGTGATTTCCGAGATACGTCAGGGAAAAAGGGAAGCTTTGGTAATATGCTCTCCGTTTACCGAAGAACCGGCCTTCCCTGTCCCGTCTGCGGCGGACCGATAAGGAGGATTGTCTTGGGCGGTCGAGGAACACACTTTTGCTCCGCTTGCCAAAAGGAAATAGAATGATTCTTTTACTTTATGGTAACGATAGCCTGAGAATCGCCCGAAGGCAATTGGAAATCATTAATGAGTATTTTAACGATTCCGATGATCCTAATATTAGTATATTTGAAAACGTTCTTGATATAGAAAGAATCAGTGATGCGATTTTATCCTCCCCTTTTTTGGCATCAAAAAGATTAGTAATACTAAAGAACTTGCTAAAGAGTAAAGCGGATGAGGTTAAGTTGTTACAACTTCTTGAAAATATCCCGGAAACGACGGTTGTGGTAGTGATTCTTGAAGAAGAAATAGATAGACGATCATCTTTAATAAAGAAACTGCTTTTGA
This sequence comes from uncultured Candidatus Saccharibacteria bacterium, assembly GCA_964484885.1. GTDB lineage: Bacteria > Patescibacteriota > CPR2 > UBA1875 > CAZAFQ01 > CAZAFQ01. Next base: position 5,085 of record CAZAFQ010000013.1, read on the forward strand.
ATTCTGAAGAAATATCTCTTCCCAAGGGCATTAAGCTTGAAGAGTGGGTAAAAGATGAAGTTCAACAAATAGGAGGTGAGATTGAACAAAAGAATATTATTTTTTTTCTTAATTGGTTGGGTGAGGTCGAACTCTGGCAACTTAAGAATGAGCTAGAAAAATTGATAACTTTGGACCCAGTTATTACCGAAGATAATATTAGACAGCTGGTCCAGCCCAACATTAATTCCAACATATTTAATCTGATTGATGCCATTAGCAACAAAAAGAGGCGAGAAGCTTTTAAAGTTTATTCTGAATTGACCGAAAAAGGTGAAAATGAGCTTTATTTGCTGACAATGATTCAGCGTCAAATTAGAAATCTGACGCTTATCTGGAATTTAAAAAAGAGTGGGAAAACGGAAGGTGAAATTATTAAAGAATTGAAATTACATCCTTATGTTATTAAGAAAGCTCTTTGGGCTTCATCAAAAATTCCAAATTTCGAAGTACTGCAAGTCTTTTACCGGCAAACCGTAGAGACAGAGAAGGACATCAAAAGTGGTGCTAAAGAACCGGGGGTTGCACTCGAGCTATTAATAGCTCGGCTTTGTGGTTGATGTTGAGTAAAATTTAAAAAACCGCCATTTGCGGCGGTTTTTGTCTATTAATTACTTTTTTTAGCTTTCTTAGTTGTGCTTACTTTTCTAACAGTGCTCTTTTTGGCGGCCCTTTTTTTCTTTATTGTTGTAATTTCCTTCCCACTTGAGATGAGGCGGGCGAGTCTTGATTTCTTGCGAGCGGCTGTATTTTTATGAATAACATGCCTTTTTGCAGCCTTGTCAATTTCTGAAAACGCTTCTGATAATTTTTTTGTTAAGTCCTTATCTTCGGCTCCAATCGACTTTGTGACAACCTTAATTTTTTGTTTGACAACAGCCTTAATCTCCCGATTATGCTTCGCATGTTTTTCGGCTTGCTTCATTTTTTTCTTAGCTGATTTGATAATTGGCATTTATCTCTCTCGACGTTTTTATATTGAGCTTTTAAATTCTGACGTCGGGACTCCTGTTAAATTTAAACTTTTGTGATATGGCAAGAATTATAGCAAAACTCGGATAAAGTTTCAAGACTTATCCCCTTTGTGAAGTTAGGGTCTATCATCAAGAAAACAACCATTCATTATTATTAATACAGAGCTTAAGAAAAAGTGAATTTCTTATTTTTATTTGATGATTTCTATCCTCTGAGGGGGTGCGCGGTAACTCCTACAAATTTCTTTTTATGAATTAAAAGTAACCCTTATACTTTTTTTATCTTTCCGTTAGCTTTGCTGTTATTGTTAAATCTTGTCGTTGACTTCAATCATTCCTTTGTAGTACAATCTTTTATTCTAAATAAATATTTTTTATGGAATTATCTCCAAAACAGCAAATAGTTGAACTTTTCAGAAAATCAGAGGACATTCTTTTAGTTACACATTCTAACCCTGGCGGAGATGCTATTGGTTCTCTCTTAGCCCTCGAAAGAGTTTTAACGGAAGTGGGCAAGAAGGTACGAGTGGTGGTTACCGAAAAAATTCCATTACAGCTTCATTTTCTTCCTGGCATTGATAAAATAAAATCAGAAATAAAAGGAAATACGGACTTAATTTTAAGAGTTAATACCGAAAATGTTGAAATTGGAAAAATCTTAACTCAAGGAGATAATAAATATCTCGATATTACGGTGGTGCCAAAAAAAGGTGCTTTGAAAGAAGATGATGTAGCGGTACTTAAATCACGACCTAAGTATGACTGTATCGTGGTTCTTGATACCCCTGACGTTGACAAAATAGATAAGCTCTATGATTCAAATACAGAATTATTTTTTGAAACTCCAATCATCAATATCGATCATCACAGTGGTAATGAATATTTTGGAACTATTAATTTAGTAGAACTGACAGCAACTTCGACTTCAGAAATTTTAGTTTCAATAATTGAGGCATTAGGAAAAACAAAGATTGACGAAGATACGGCAACCTGTCTGTTAGCTGGGATTACTGCTGATACCGGGAGCTTCAAAAGCATTAATACGACCCCCAAGTCTTTGACTGTGGCAGCACAGCTTTTGGCGGCAGGAGCGAGACAGCAAGAAATTATCCAAAATTTCTACAAGACAAAGAGCCTAAGGACCCTCAAGCTCTGGGGCAAAACTTTATTGAATGTCAGAAGCAATCCAGAGCTACGAATTGTGTGGTCATCTGTCAGATATAAAGACCTTTCTGATCTTCAAGTCAGCCCTGAAGAAGCGAAAGAAGTTCTTGATGATCTTCTGGCTAACACTCCTGGAGCCGATGTCGTTTGTCTAATAATAGAGGTAGAGCCAAATAATTTTTCCGTGAAATTAAAAGGAGTAAAGGGTTCTGACGTTTTAGAAATAGCTGAAGTTTTCGGCGGCTCGGGTCATGCCCTTTCTGCTGGATTTGAGATAAAAAATGTGGCTTTTGAAGCCGCAGAATTTCAAGTTTTAAAAGTTATTCAAGATATTCGAGGGAAAAAAATTGGTCGTATAGTTCAAATGGAGAAAACTCCGGAGCCGACTGTTGGGGAGGAGCTTTTGGATGAGAAAATTGAATCGAAGACAGAAGAAAAATCTGCAGAGGCCAAAGATCAGAGGCTTGATGAGAAAACTTTAACGTCCGAGTTTGGAGCACTAGAAAAAGTCCAAGATGGAGATGTACCGGAAACACTGGATTCGGTTGAGATATCAAAAGAAGAGACTGAAAATAGAGAGGGGAAAAACGACAAGGACGCCATCACGAGAGCCTTAGAGTCTCTTGAAGCTGCTAAAGCTGTTGAAGAACAAAAAGAGCTTGAGGATGAAAACGATAATCTCCAATCAACTCAAACGGATTCTTTAACTCCGATTTCCGAAATAATTAAAAAATTTACGCCGGGTCAAATAAAAGAAAATAAAGAAGAAGATAAGCTAAAATCTGATGAATAATGTAAAAGAAGGCGTCTATTTCATTAACAAACCAAGAGGCTGGACCAGTTTTGATGTTGTTGCCAAGATTCGGGCTGGAATAAAGCAAAAAACCGGAAAAAGGATAAAGGTAGGGCATTGCGGTACCCTTGATCCATTTGCTGAGGGACTTCTGATAATCTTGATAGGAGCAGCAACCAAAAAGCAGGCATACTACTTGAAAAAAGATAAAGAATATGTGGCGACATTAGTTTTAGGACAAGAAAGCGAAACAGGAGATTCTGAAGGGACGATAGTTCGTTTTTCGGAATCCGAGAGTATTAGTGAGAAAGAAGTTCGAACTGCATTAACTAATTTTATAGGGGTAATAGACCAAATGCCCCCTCATTATTCAGCAATTAAGGTTGGAGGGGAGCGAGCCTATAAGAAGGCGAGACGAGGAGAGACTTTCTCGATTCCGGCAAGAGAGGTTACGATTAAGGAAATTGAATGTCTCGAATACCATTATCCGGTTTTAAAGTTTCGAGTCTTTTGCTCTTCTGGAACATATGTGAGAGTCTTAGGCGCAGATATTGCAAAGGCGCTTGGAACGAAAGGATATCTTTCGACGCTGAAAAGAACAAAAATTGGAAGCATCACCGTTGCTGAGGCCATTCAGACTGAGGAAGTATTAGAACAGATATCATCCTAGCATAGACAAGAAAGGCTTGAAGATTAACTTAAATTGTGCTAAAATCAATTTATCCTCGACACAAAATAAGGTAAAAATAAGTCAGGATTCCGATTGAAAGTATCGGAGGTAAGGAAAACCTAATGGCTTTAAAAAAAGTTGATAAAGAAAAGGTAATCGCAGGTGCAAAAACCCACGATAAGGATACGGGTTCGCCGGAAGTTCAAATCGCCATTTTTAGCGAGAAGATTATAAGCTTGACTGATCACTTAAAGTCTCATAAGAAAGACAATCATTCGAGAA
>CAZAFQ010000013.1:9016-11492 GCA_964484885.1 uncultured Candidatus Saccharibacteria bacterium
CAATAATTGATTCAAAAAAGCAGGAAATAATAGAAAAATTTAAAGTACATGAAACAGATACGGGATCACCTGAGGTACAAATTGCTATATTGACTGCTAAAATCCAACATTTGACGGATCATTTAAAAATGCATAAAAGAGACCACCATTCTAGAAGAGGTCTTTTAAAAATGGTCGGTAAGAGGCGAAGACTGCTCGATTATTTACTAAAAAAAGACAAAGCTCGATATGAGGAAATAGTCAAAAAATTAGGCTTAAGAAAATAGCCATTATTATAAAGGATCTAAAAAAGAAAGTAAGAAGTTGGAAAAAAAAGAATTAGGCGCTATTCGAGAAGAAGTCGAAATTGGCGGAAGGGTAATTAAATTTGAAACAGGGCGATTAGGGAAGTTAGCAAGTGGCTCATGTGTTGCTACAATTAACGAATCGATAATTTTAGCAAATGTTGTGATAAAACCAAGTGAAGAGGAACGTGACTTTTTTCCTTTGACAATTGACTTTGAAGATAAATGGTATGCTACCGGAAAAATTTCCGGTTCTAGATTTATAAAAAGAGAGGGCAGACCTTCTGAGCTGGCGGTTCTTCGTTCTAGGATGATTGATCGTCCGATTAGGCCAATGTTTCCCAAGGGTTATATGGAAGAGATTCAGATTATTGTAACTCCGCTTTCTTTGGATGAACTAATTGACCCTGCCGTTATTGGAATCAATGTTGCCTCTGCCGCTCTAATGCTTAGTGGTGCTCCCTTTGAAGGACCAATTGCCGCTGTCAGGATCGGGAAAGTCAACGGAAAACTTGTGATTAACCCGTCTTATCAAGAGATGAAGGAATCGACTCTTGATATTTTGGTAGCAGGGACAAAAGAGTCGATTACAATGGTTGAAGCGGGGGCCAAAGAAGAATCAGAAACAACGGTTATCGAGGCCTTAAGCGTGGCCCATGATGAAATTAAGAAACTTGCTGAAGCACAGGTTAAATTAAGAGCAAAGCTTAAAGTCAAAGAAAAAGAGTTTAGTATAAAAAATGCCGATAACGGAATTTTTGAGTTGGTCAGTGAAAGCTTAAAAGATAAGCTCGGAGCGGCCATCAGGCATGCAGATAAAATGGCTCGGAGAGATATAATCGCAGATCTTGAAGATTTTATAATAGAAAAGTTTAAAGATGACTATGAAGAAGATGAACTGAAGCTAGTTTTCGATGAAGTCATTAAAAAAGAAGTTCGGAGAGCCATTCTCGAAGATGGCATTAGGCCAGATGGACGACAGCCTGATGAAATCCGCCCTCTTTCGGCAGAGACAAGCCTGCTTCCACGGACTCATGGCTCAGCTATTTTTGAGAGGGGGACAACCCAAGTATTATCGATTACGACCCTTGGCTCTCCAAGTAAGGCCCTGATAGTTGACAGCATGGATCAAGATTTTGAAAAGAGATTTATGCATCATTATAATGATGCTCCTTTTGCTTACGGGGAGGTAGGTAGACTTGGTCCTGGTAGAAGAGCAATTGGTCATGGAAATCTGGCCGAAAAGGCGCTTGAAGCGGTAATGCCGGAACAGTCTGAATTTCCGTATACAATTCGAGTGGTCTCTGAAATTATGAGTTGTAATGGGTCTTCTTCAATGGCGTCAATTTGTGGTTCTTCTCTGTCTCTGATGGATGCCGGAGTGCCCATAAAAAGACATGTAGCGGGAATTGCAATGGGACTTATAACCAAGGACGGTAGTCTTAAAGATAAACATGTCATTCTGACTGATATTCAAGCGGCTGAAGATTTTGCTGGAGACATGGACTTTAAATGTAGCGGAACCAGAGGAGGAATCACAGCTCTTCAGATGGACATTAAAGTTAAGGGTCTAACAATCGACTTTTTGAAAAAGGTTTTAATTAAAGCCAGAGTTGCTCACGGCATAATTTTAGAGGTGATGGAAAAATGTATTTCTGAACCCAAAAAATCGCTTTCCAAATATGCTCCTAGATTGACCACTCTTCATATCAATCCCGATAAAATCCGAGATGTGATTGGGAAAGGTGGCGAAACAATTAATAAGATTATCGCTGAAACTAATGTTGAAATTGATATTAATGATGAAGGAACGGTAACGATTGCCGCAGTAAATGGAAGTGATGCTGAAAAAGCGATTGAGTGGATCAAGAGTCTAACAGCCTTACCGGAAGTCGGCAAGGTTTACAAATCAAAAGTTGTTAAAATTATGGATTTTGGGGCTTTTGTTGAATATATGCCGGGTCACCAAGGCTTAGTACATATTTCCCAACTGGCTAAGGAAAGAGTTAATAAAGTTGAAGATGTTGTCAAAACAGGGGATCTGCTTGAAGTAAAGTTGACTGGGATTGATGATCAAGGCCGGGCTAATCTTTCCCACAAAGTCCTAGAGAAATAATAGAATTTTCTGCTTTTCTTCACTATAATAAGAACATGAAAATTGCGGTTCTTTCTGATATTCATAGTAATTTGGT
>CAZAFQ010000014.1:0-11333 GCA_964484885.1 uncultured Candidatus Saccharibacteria bacterium
GAATCCACCTGTTTCTCTGTTAATTTAACTTCCTTGACCCACCTACTAACAGAACTCTTAGCGACACCAACAATATTAGAAATCTCCAACAAAGACTTGCCCTCTTTCCTCAAATTAATACATCTTTCCTTTTCTTTTATCTTTTTTCTCATATTAGAACTCCCATTATTAGAACTCATATATTAGAGTTCCACGTAAGAGTTCCAATTCCTTTATTTTTCTAAAAAATTTGCCAGCGAAATGTGTTCCCATTAACACCTCATCCCCAAATAAATAATGGAGCCAGCGAGAGTCGAACTCGCGATCTATTGCTTGCAAAGCAATTGCTCTCCCAACTGAGCTATGACCCCTATAAAGCAGATGTGTTTATGGGAAAACAGTTGCATGCTTTCGCATGTTATGGGGACTTGAACCCCATTCACAAACTTTTTTAAGAAGTCGTTTTATCCGATAACGTTTTCACCTTCAACCTGCTTAATCAGTGCGGATGGATTTGAACCATCGTCTCAAGGTTCCAAACCTTGCGGATTACCAAGCTTTCCCACGCACAGAAAATTCAGAGCGACAGGATTCGAACCTGCGTTATTCACGGACCCAAACCGTGTGCCATACCAAACTAGGCGACGCTCTGTATTTATTCGGGATAGTTGGATTTGAACCAACGTTTTCTGGTCCCCCAGACCAGCGGATTAACCAAGCTTTCCCATATCCCGTATTTTCCATTCATCAATATAAGCTAAAACTCTTTTTTCTATTAAATATTTAAAATTACTATGCCAATATTGATGATGTGTTGGACATAAAGGAATTAAATTAGATGGATTATTATTTAAATTATTTTCATCCATATTTGACAACTTTTGTTTTATTTTTTTTATTTGTTGTCCACTTGAACTTTTATTTCCAAGTTTTCTCAATACTTCACTGTATGAAAAGCTTTCCTCCACTATTTCTTTTAATCCCATTTTAACTCCCAAATATTATTAATCTTACAATAATATTCGAGATTTTTCTTTCAAATCCTTTAATTAGATTAATATTTTAAATCGGTGCTATAAGAGGAAAATTTGAGATTGGGTAGTTCCCGCTACCCAACCTCACAAAGCAAGTGCGAAAGGAAATAAAAATAAGAACTAAGACAGATATGTTTGTTGATAAACGGTTCAGTAAATAATCCAAGTTATTCGATAACGTTTACCATTCAACCTGTCTATTTGCAGGGGCAAGATTCGAACTTGCGACCTTCTGGTTATGAACCAGACAAGCTAACCACTGCTCTACCCTGCTATAAAAGAAGATCCCACCGTGGAGGGACCTTCTTATTCTATAAAAAAATACAGATGTGTTATTGAGCAATCGCTTTTTTCGGTTTTAAGATCGATAACAATTACTCTTCAACCTGTATCTCTTTTTTCACCTAGCAAGAAGGGAGGTCTTCTTACTAGGTTTTAGGAGGAGGAGGATTCTTCAACAATGTTTTTTACATCGTTGAATAATATCTTTTCTCAAAGAACTCTTATTAACATATCAAATATCTTTTCGCTTTCAAGAAAAAAATCTAAATTAAGTTTAAATTTAACCACTTGTTTCGAGCTTCTTGATTCACTAACCAATGGTCATTTCTAATAAGAATCCACTCTTTATAAGTGCGATCCATATGATTAAAACCAGGAATCAAACTTAATAACTTGACATACCAAGGAACTTCTTGATATGCCATCCACATTAAAAGATGATCCACCATAATCTGAGTAGCAGTTTTTCCACTCGCCTCTTTCTGTAATCTTGAATTCTTACGAATCCAATCCAATTCTTCTAGTAAATAAATACTATGAACTTTTACATACCCCTTCTTTCTAGAAGGCTTAATTACAGAACTATGCTCGAACTCTTTATTGAGTTTCTGCTGATGCTCTTTATCAAATCCTAAATCAATCGTTTTTTGTTCCATCACTCTCATCCTATTCTTTAATTCATTACCCTCATCTTACTCTTTTTTTCGCGCTTGTCAATACTTTTTTGCGAAAAAAATAATACTCCTAAGGGGACTCGAACCCCTGTTCCTGGACTGAGAACCCAGTGTCCTTGCCACTAGACGATAGGAGCTTTACTTGATTGTCTTAGGACTTTTACCCCAACAAGGAAATCGCTTCCGACAACCAAAAGAAACGTTGCTTTCTGAAAGTTTATGGATATCTTACAACCTGTATACAATACCGTGGAGGGGACTCGAACCCCCAATTTCTACCTAAAATAACCACAATTCATTATCTCTTATATCAGCAAAATATTTTATTGCCCCAAAAATATTTTGAACTATTTCTGTACTATTAATTTGTAGGTGACAAACTCCATATTTTAATTTATTTTTTTTAAAACTTTTACTTGAATATGGACTTTTATTTTCCTGCCCTTTACGTAAATTTATTTTAGTTGAACCTCCTCCACCATAAAGGTGGAGGATTCCTAATTCATTGAGACTGCTAAAAAGATTTTTTATAAAATCTTTTTAGTCTTACATTCTCTCCAAAGGCGTTAATTCCCATTGAAAATCCATCTTTTCTTAATTTACGTGCTTTTTCTTTCTCTTCTATTTTCATTCCGAACTCCTTTTATAACATATTGCTACAATTAGAGTTCAATAGTCTTCTTCTTATTCCTTTAATTATTTTAAAAAATACTCTGAAGCGGAGTCGAACCGCTGCCTTTAGGTTGAAAACCTAATGTCCTAACCACTAGACGACCAGAGCAGTTATATATAATGTGATATCCTACCACTAGACGACAGGACCAAAAATTTTCAAAAGGGCAGTGACTTTAACCAGTTTGTCTACCACGGCTTTAATTCGGTGCTATATATAAGCTTTTTCCTTCTTTAAAAAAATGATGTCATCTGGTCGGAATAGCGATACCAAGATTCGAACTTGGAATTGATCCTTATGATAAAAATAGTAAGGAATGGATTTGAACCATTATCTCCTAACTTATGAAGTTAGTGCATTGCCTATTATGCTACCTTACCATATCCATTTATCTTCTGAATTATCACATATATATTCTTTTATGGAGCCATATATATTCATTGCTATTTCAGTGCTACTTATTCCAACAGAACAAATGCCATAAGGATGTTTTACTTTGCTATTGCTATAATATTTACTTTTTAAAGTATGACCTCTTAAAGCTCTTTTATCTAAATCCAATATATTGCACCAATATTCTTCTATATCATTTAATTTTAAACCATTATTTAAATAATATTGAATAGAAATTGTAAAGCAATCATTAGAAACATTAAAATATTTTTTTAAAAATTTTACAAAAAAAGAAAGCATTTGAGGATCACTATTAGTTAAACGAACAGAACCTCTATTTTTTCTACCTTCTCCCCAATATAAAGCACATCCAAAAGCATATAATGGATCAGATTTTAAAGCTACAGCTTTCTCCCTTCCATTTTCTTGGTACTCTCTTCTTCTTTTTCTATAAGTTTCAGAATTACTTGTTGATGCTTGTCTTTGATATTCTATTTTTTTTATCTGTTCATTAGTTAATTCAATATCTCTTACCCAGGCACTCACGGAACTTTTTGCTACGCCAACTTTTTTTGAAATATAATTTAGTGAATATCCTTGTTGTCTTAAATTTCTACATATTTCTTTTTCTTTTAATTTTGCTTTCATTATTCGAACCCCTATATATTAGAACCTTATAATATATAGTTCGAATAATTTACTTCAAATCCTTTAATAAAATATGAGAGATCCGTGATTGCCTCTTTCACCATATCACCAATAAAGGGTAATCGAGCAGATTCGAACTGCCACCGAAAGACTCACAATCTTCCATGCTAACCATTACACCACGACTACCATAAATCGGGGAGACAGTGCTTCGTTTCTCCGTATCCACATGACTCCCCTACCATATGGTCAACGGAAGGTAATCGAATCGAACGATCAACCCGAAGGTTGGGCGAGCTTTCAAGGCTCGTTGGGGACCTTCCCCCCTACCCTCCAATTTATTCTCGGAAAGAAAAAGATTTAGAAAAATAATAAAGGATTTGCTCTCCGATTTATGGAATTTAATTTTATTATCTTATTTAATCGAAGAAGAAATGAAAAGATATAAAACACCAACTGTTTGTGAACAATGTGGAAAAAAGTTTGAAAAAGAAACTTATGATTTTAAAAGAACAAAACATAACTTTTGCTCTAAAAAATGTAGAGGGGAATATCAAACTTTAAAAAACACTATTCTTGTTTTTTGTGAAGTCTGTAAAAAAAGATTTAACAAAATAATTTCTCAAGCAAATAAATCAAAATCAGGAAAACATTTTTGTAGTCAATCTTGTGCTGCTTCTTACAATAACACTCTTAAAAGAAAAACTCGTAGATCTAAAATAGAAATTAAACTATTTCAATTATTAAAAAAAGAATTCCCTTTCCTTGAAATTCTTCCAAATGATAAAACAATGTTAGAAGGTTTAGAGATAGATATAGCTATTCCTTCTTTAAAACTTGGTGTTGAATGGAACGGAATTGTTCATTTTAAACCCATATATGGAAAAGAGAAACTTCAAAATATTCAAAAGAAAGATCAAAGAAAATTAAAAATAGCATCTAATAAAGATATAAATCTAATTGTTATTTCTGATTTAGTTTCAAACGATGTTATGTTGCAAAAAGCTTTTGAACAATGTTCAGAAATAATCAAAGAAATAATAATGGAAGGGACAGGGAACGATCCTGCACGCCCCTAATGGAGCACCTAGTTTAGCAAACTAGTGTCAACGCCATCCTTTGACTTGCCCTTCCAAATGGTGGGGCGGGCAGGAGTCGAACCTGCAATAGCCTTACGGCACTGAGCGATCAACTTCAGCTTGCTCACCATACGCTTGAGATATCCTTTCGTCCATCTCTGCCGCCACCCCGCATGTAAATAAAAGAGGAAGTACAGGATTCGAACCTGTGGAGCTTCTTGTGAAACTCTCTGGTTTAGCAAACCAGTGCAATAAGCCAGACTCTGCCAACTCTCCAACTATATCCTTTTTTCAAAGGACTTTACATATTTTTCCGATAATAGTATTTATACACAATCCTAATAAATTTCTAATTTCGGAGAAAACGATGACTGGTAAAGTTCAATGGTATGAACCAAAAAAAGGATATGGTTTCATCTCCTCAGATAATAACTCCCTCTTCTTCCACCGAGCCGACTTTAAAGAAGATATAACTCCCTCCCAAGGAGATGAACTGGTATTTGACATCTCCCCAGGAGAGAAGGGGTTAAAAGCTATTAATATTAGAAAATAACCACCCCAAGGGGTTTTCTGAGACCAATCTATAAATTCATTCTTGGGTAACTCCCATATGGGGCTTGTTCTTTTTCTCATATTGAATCCTAATATATAGTAATTATTACTTATATATTCGGATAAAAACACAGGATTCTTTTTTTTTATTTTATATCCTGTGCTTATACCCCCCTATAGCGGTTTCGATCCGCTTCATGAACATCGACAGTGTTCTGTGCTCCCATTACACCAATAGGGGAAAATAAAATAATACAATCTATCGTGCTAGCCACTACACTATGGGGCGATACGGTGCTATATAGCACTTATATTCAGTGCTATAGATACACTCTACATAAACTTACACTCTTTAAAATCTTTCCCTCTAATGTCCTAATCGTTACTTCCTGAGCATGAAGATCTAATTCCTCTACTATACCTTGATAAGGAACATTAGAAAACTGATGACTCTCATTCTCAAAAGCATATACTAAAGAACCCTGAGTTAATACTCCTCTTTTACCTCCGTTTTCATGAAACATAGCAACACTCTCCATATTACCTAAATTACCAACCTTTCCTAATTAACTTCCAACACTCTGATTCTAACAAATTTTACTCTCTTTTCAAGTGAAAAATGCGGCATCCCAGATTCGAACTGAGACTACAACCTTGGCAAGGTTACGTGCTACCGTTACACCAATGCCGCTTAAAAACGGATGTGTGTGCAGAAATACATGTTTTACGTTGTGCTGCCATTACACTAACTCCCGAACTTTTTTTAATCGGGAGCAGGGGAATCGAACCACCTTCTTACGGCTCCGAATGCGATAACGTATTTCAATTCAACCCGTTTATAATTCAGTTATTCCTTCATGAATTTCTCCATGACAATTACGACAAACTAATATACATTTTTTTAATTCATTTTCTATTCTAACCCAACTCCAACTATGTAAATTTTCAAAATTAGGATCTTTATTAGATGGATCGAGGTGATGTAGATCTAAAGAACTGTAGGATTTACTATAATTACATAATTTACATCCTCCCCCCATATATTCAACTATTTTCTTTTTATTTTCTTTTTGTAACTGGGAAACTCTTTGATTATCACACTTTATACATCTTGACTTAATTCTTTGTGATTTCCTAAATTTATCAGGATTAGATTCTCCACAGTTCTTACAAAAATAGTCTTTTTTCCCTCCAACATTATGTTGTTTATAATGAGTTTTTAAATTATGTTTTTTTAACCAATGTTTTATTGTGCTTTGACTACAATTAAAAGAAATAGCTATTTCTCTTGTACTTTTTCCCAAGTTGATTTCTTTTTCTAATAATTCTTTTTTCATTTAATAAATCTCTTATATAGATTTTAATACATCTATATATTCGAGAAATTAGCTCACTTTCCTTTAATAAAAACTGAACTAATACCCACGATAGGATTTGAACCTATACTCTTCTGCTTGTAAGGCAGATGGCTTATCCATTTAGCCTACGCGGGTTTAAAAGCAGATGTGTTACAGAAAAAGGGGTTTACGCTCTACCACTGAGCTACACAGTGCAAACACCGTGGTGGGATTCGAACCCACGACCTTCCGATTAACAGTCGATAACCTTTTTCAAATCAACCTGCTTAGTGGGCAAAGGAGGAATTGAACCTCCGACCTCACGCTTATCAGGCGTGTGCTCTAACCATCTGAGCTACTTGCCCATCTCGACCCAATTGGAGTTGAACCAATATTACACCCTTATAAGGGGTGCGTTCTACCGTTGAACTATGGGTCTAAAACACAGGGAGTATTCAGTGCTATGATAGCACTTTTCCTCCCTGTGGAAATGACAGGGTTAAAAAATAAAGCATATCTCTCTATTTACTTGTCAAATATTATGCACTACAAAATCTGGTCTGTAGCACTCCACTGCCCCTCTAGGACTCGAACCTAGAATAACAGATTCAGAGTCTGTCGTGTTGCCAATTACACTAAGGGGCAACTCCAGGGGCAGGACTCGAACCTGCGATGGGGATCATGTCCCTACTGATTAACAGTCAGTCGCCTGCTTCCAACTCGGCTACCCTGGATTATTTATATTTTATTAGCCAACTTTTTCCATACTTCTACAGTCTTTTTTCTTTGTTCTTCATATTCTTTTTCATGCACTTCTTTATGACATCTACAACATAATAAATCGCATTTATCAGCTTCTTTTTTTAACTTCTCAAAAGAAATAGTTTTACCACTAATTCCAAAATCTTTTTGACTAGGATCTTTATGATGAAAGTCATAAGCTGAAGGGATTAATTTATTATATCCACAAATTTTGCATTTACCTCCAAGATACTGAATTAATTTAATCTTGACTCTTCTTCTCCAATTTACTACTTTATCAGCATTTTTGTATTTATATCTATTGGCTTTTCTATTAACTCTTTCTTTTTGATGCTCAGCCCATGCTTCTTCTCCCATTTCTTTTCTTTTTTTAGAAATTCTCATTTTACTCTCCTATATAGGAAATCTTATACCTATATAGGAGATATAAAATGGTAACTTCCTTTATTGTTAACCAATAAAATATTTAATTTTAAAAGAGCAAATAGGAGTGATGGGATTCGAACCCACGAAACTTCCGCTTAAAAGGCGGATGCTGCACCACTTCAGCTTCACTCCCATATACTTTTTCAAAGAACTTACTTTAACCATTTTCTTATAGCGTTATCACTTACTCCATATTTACGACCAACCCCACAATAACCCATTTCTTTTATTTCTCGATAAAGTTGATCCTTAGAAGGTTTATTTTTTACTTTAGATCGTTTTTTTCCAGCACATTTATAACATGTTTCATTATATTTGTTTCTTTTTTCTTTTCCACATTTTTTACAATAATATTTATTTTTTAATCTTTTCCCTGCAAAAGTAGGTTCGAATGTTTAAAACAGAGGAGGTAGGATTCGAACCTACAATCTACGGGATCAAAACCCGTTGCATTAACCAATTATGCTACTCCTCTATTCGAAGAATAAATAATAACACTATTAACTTTTAAAAAAGTCTCGTATGCAACCAATACACCACAGGGCTTTCTTTATTTACTTTTCTCTTCACTATATACGTCAAACCAACTTCCACACTTAGGACAAGTCGCCGTATACGGTGCTAAAGATCCAGTTCCACTACCACTCTTTACTATCATCTCTTTTCCACAACTACAAACTCGTCTTGGCATCTCTTTTTCACTCATCACCATTCTCCAATGTTACTCTTCTTTGCCGCATAAACTGCATTCACAAAACGGAGTGCAAAAACCATACTTCTGAGCCAAAGCATAAAACTGAATCATCTCCACTTCACGCTCATGTCTTTCCCACTCGTCTGTGGCATTGAGTATCTTTTTCAATTGTCTTTCTGTCATATACATATGTATTCATATTTCAATTTCTGTGTATCTTTTTTTATTTTATCCAAATTTTTGTATCCATATCTACTACTTGAAAATAATCCTCTTCATCCGTTGTGCTACCCAACCACAAGTCTCACAACCATCATCATTATCAGTGACTAAATAAACTTCTTTATCTTCATCACCTTTTGAATACTCTTGTAACTTCTTTATTAATTTTCCCAAAAAAAAAGGCAACTTCTTTTGGAAGCCGCCTTTGAACGAGGATATATAAAATAAACAAAAGCGGCTTCTACGGTTCTCCTGTTCTAGGATTTACAAACCAACCGGCAATAATATCGATTGAGGATGGCATGTATATCTCAGAACAGGGATAATGTCCCTGTTGGAGGACACTTGCCTCTATCGATTTGCCGTTCAATTTGTCTCGTAAAATACACACTTTTGATTACACCTCAACTTGGTTATCTTCCTTATTAAATATACCTATCGGAAATTCCTCTTTTTTTCTTTAACTTTTTTTTGAAAAATTTCCATTTTTTTCGGGAAAAGAAAGGACAGAGAACATCTCTTTCTCTGCCCCCTCTATTCACACCAGAAAGAGCTTTACTACATCCTCAATTCAAAGTACGTCTAAAAGAAAGAAGAGGGGGAGAATATCTCTCCCCACGAATCTCTTCTTTTGACTTCCTATCAACTAACCCCAATCGGTTATTTTATTGTCCCGAAGTCAGGTGGACATCAACTTAAAAGAAGCGATCCATATTTAAGTCATAATCATAGTATATCAAATTCTTTTTCGCTGTCAACATCTTTTTTTATTTTTTTCCCAACATTCCATTTTTGAATCCACGCCAATAAATCTTCAGTCTCTCCCATCGCGAAAACTCAGGACCAGGTAAACCAAATCTATCAGCAATTACTCCCTGAATCAATCGACTCGTAAAATCATTGTCTTCAACAACTTCCGACTCTTCAGAAACTTGTTGTTCTGATAATCTCGATATTTCAGATTCATTATTAACTTGTTGAGAACTATTGTACCGCTCAGGATTTAAGAGCATATCTATATTGATACTCTCAGAAGACTCTTTTGTTCTTAACTCCACTACACTTTGAGTCCATTCCTCATCTTCTAAACGGTTATTACTAATACACTCACAACCTTCTTTTGTATGTCTCCATACACTCGAAGTATCCATCTTCCCATAACGGTGCTTAATTCCTGGATGAACAATAAACTTTTGCTTATCTTCACTCTTTTCAAACTCATAATGAATATCTACTAAGTGAGGTAATGTCGTACCTCCCTTAACACTTCCATCCTGATTCACTTGAGCCAAAAGAATCAAAATAACATTATTCTCATTGCACATTTGACGGAAACCAATTCTCTCCGCATCTCCATCAACCAAAATGTCAGCACCATCTCGACGCTTATACTCAGGAATCTGATTCACACTGTCTACTATTACAATGTCAGGTTTAGCATCATAAACAACAGATACTATCCCCTCTAATGTCCTCTCTTCACTTAAATACAAATTCTTGTGAAGAGTCTCATCAGCATGAATGTTATTCACAAAATTCTGAACAGGTAACTCTCCCTGAAAATACAAAACTTTGTATCCCCTTATAACCATTAACTTTGACAAAAGTACCGCTACTCGGCTTTTACCCGTTCCACTTTCACCACTCCACAAAGAAATGGTCTTACGAGGTATACCCCAAAAAGTGAAAAAATCTAAAAAACCACCACCACTCTTTGTGTAACCATACATCCAATCAAATTCTTTGATTCCTGTAGAAACTCTCTCTATAGTTTCTCCCTGTATGTTAGCCACACTCGCATAACTTGGTTGTCTTAACTTTTCTCTTACCTTCATGGTTGCTCTCCCTTTTTTCCTTCGCGGAAAAAATGCTCCCATCTGGTCAGAACACTTTTCCCAAGATACTTGCTACAATATATCCTAAAATCAATCCAGGAAACCCTGTAATTAAAGGAATATATACCAAACTCTTAGGATTAAATATCCAAGGAGAAATCCAATAATCCTCACTCAGAGGATCATGCATGGCATATACTAACTCGTTTTCAAGAATACCATCATTCTCTTCTTCACCAAATCGATGAAAGTTCTTAGGTAATTCTATCTTTCTACCATACTTTTCACTCATTTCCTCTTCAAACTTTTCCTCATAAATAACATATCCTGCATAAGAAAACTCCTCAGAAGGAAGAGTTAATGGATATAGATACACCTCATCATCAAATCCATAAGAAACTTTATCCTCTTTCCAAACAAGAGCATAACTTCTTGTCTGCATACTATCACAGTTCTCAGTCATTATGAGAATAGAAAGACCTACAATAAACCACACACTATTCGCCAAACTACCCTGCCAAAATCCTAACTTAAAGTTAACTAAACAGATTAACCATATCAGGATTGCTCCAACACCTAAGAAAACTCCTGTATTAACCGTTGGCAGATTACTTGGATTCGTAACAATTTCCGCTAACATCGTTTTTTCCTTTCCAAATAACTCTTTATTTTTACTTGGAAAATAAAAACGAGTTCATCTGGTCAACGTTTTTCAGATGAGATGCCTTCAGATAATTTTGTGT
>CAZAFQ010000015.1:0-11275 GCA_964484885.1 uncultured Candidatus Saccharibacteria bacterium
TCAATCAGGGATTAACGGAAATAATAAAATAACAGTTACTTCGGCGGTGCCAAATGGTTCTGATTTTATAATAAAAGTTTTAGGTGAAAAGATTACTCTTTATTCAAAATCTGAAAAAACTCTTGATATATTGCAAAGAGTGAACAGCCGGTATCAGCTAGTAAGCTTGGGCGCTAATGTTGAAGAATTTGAGTGGTCACCCAGTTCCGAAAGAATTTTTTTCAGGAATAATGATTTGATTGAAGTGATTGATTTCAAGAAAGAATAAGAATGGAAAATCAGCGCAGAAGACTTTAAGCAACTTAGTTGGTATGATAATGATCATTTTTTAGGAATGAAGGGAGAGCAAGTGACAGTAATGGATTTTGATGGAACAAATAGGATTTTTCTCGGAACAGCGAGAGAGGATCTTCCGATTCTATTTTCTCCTGTAAACAAAAATATTATTTTTGTCAAAAATTCCGCAAAAACTCCGATTTCTTTTTTTAAAGCTAACTTTTAATTCGGCTGGAAGAAGGACTTAATTCTAGAGAAGAATGATGGTTTTGACTGCTCTGTTTGGGTAGTCGTAATCTCTACCTCTCTAACAACTTCTCTTGGGGCATGATAGACAGGATCTGTTCGATCAAGACTAATAATCAATCTTTGCAGGCTTGTTCCGGGAGGGGTACAGGTCATCAATGTCATCGTTGGAGTTGCGGTTTGAGTCATAACGCTAACGTCGTCCGGGCTAACAACTTTTTTGCTGGTGACGGTATAAACGAATTTATTGCCCTTGTGATAAATGATTGCCTGATCTCCAATCTCCATTTTGTCCAAGACCACAAAAACATAATTATAGCTTCCCGGTGCCCACCAATAATTTGAACTGTGACCCGTAATGAATGAATTACCGACTTTTCCCGGTTCCGCCGTACCTTGATAGTGGACCACTCCCTTTTCTAATCCTTTCTGGATGTCCGCCTCAAGCTTCGAATCTACAAAAATTATGGGAGCATTAACCCCAATTTTTGAAATTATAATCCGGCTTTCTACTGGGATTACTTCTCCTGGAGCAATGGCAGCGGAGTCGGCAGAAGGGTCTTGCACAATTTCCGTAGTTCTAATGGTTTTCGTTTCCGCCCTCGGTTCATAGTTAGCTCTTGTAATGATAGTTGGCAAGTTGAAAGTAAGATAAATAGCCAAGAAAGCAACGGCAATTGCGGTAACCCAACGAACAGCTTTTATTTTGAAAAAAGTTCTTAAAGTAACAAAAAAACTTTTCAATTTAGGATAAAATTTTTTGGAATTCATTCTATGATAGGAGCGTTCTTTTTTTACCCCCTCTAAATTATTTGGATAAATAAATTGATCAGTGTCGAGCTGGTCTTCTTTAATATTGCCCTGAGTACTTGTCAGAGGAATGGTCTCTTCTTTTTTTGATTCTTGTTTTATCTTTGTGTTTTTAAGGCTATCGATCAGTACGTTTAACTCGGCCTCTCCATGAATCTGCTGGAAAGCTTTTATCATTTCTTCTAGTTCAGATATTTTTGGCTCTTTGTCTTTCTTATATTCTTCGTTCATAATTTTTTTATTCTAGCATAATTTTAATGAAAAGTCAATAGTTTTAAGATTGATTTTTATATCCCATCATGCTATAGTTACTTAGTTAAATATATTATGAAAAGACAAAAGAATACATGGTAATTTCGTTCAAATAGGAATAATGTAAACTTGAGAAATTAATAAAATAAATAGCATTGATATATAAGATTTTGGCGTTGTGGCTGAATCTATCATTGTTAAGTTAGAAAAAAGAGCTGTAAGGGCGAGTGGCGGAACTGGTATACGCGTAGGTCTCAAAAACCTATGGGAGCAATCCCTTGAGGGTTCGATTCCCTCCTCGCCCACCATATTGCTAGAGCAAGCTACCTAGCTTCGCAAACAATACCGCACTTATTTTATTTTACATTCAGAGAGCTTGATTGCCGCCGCCTTACTGTGATATTTTATTTCCCCAGAATTGCATCAATCATCTTGGTTCTAGTAACAACGACTGCAGGGATCAGACCAGACAAGACAGAGACCCACATCACCATTTCGGCACGAGCAACATAATCCCCACTATCAAGAATAAGAGAGACGTCCACAATTGGAATTTGAAACGGATATGCTATGAAATAAGGTACTAAGGCTGCAAAAAATAGAATTGTGCCGAGGATAACGCCCACTACCGAATATATGGCTGATAAGATTACATAACTGAAAACAATGATATAGGGTCTGATGCCAATAGCTCTTAAAATACCAATTTGTTTTCGCTTGTTGATAATATCTACGTAAATAACGATAAAAATTGTAGCAGCAGCGATTAGGATGCCCACAAACGTCATAATGATGTTGATACTTGAAAAGCTCTCGCTAACCGATTTCATTAATCCGGCAACTTCTCGCCATGTATAGATATTTCCATTTATATTCTCATCTCTAATATCGGAAATTATGGCATCTTCATCTTGATTATTTTGAATTTTGACAAGAATTGTGCTTGTTTTATCATCAATCTCCGGAAGCATTTTCTCAAGAGCTTTCTGCGTGACATAGGCTCTTCCGTCAGCATTAATGAATTTAGTTTTAAAAATACCACGAATCGTAAACTCTTGTGATTGATTATTAAAAATTAGATTAACTTTCTCGCCAACCTCTGCGCCTTTGAAAGAAAATGCGTTTTGCTCCACCCCGTCACCACCGGAAATTTGTTCTCCCAAGATAATACCGTCTTCATCGCTTTCATCAAGATAATGACCGGCATTTATTTTTTCTGAAATATTGGTAACTTGTGCTTCATCATCGGGGTTAATAGCCAGTACTTGCCAGTTGCCGGAAATTTTATTGTACTCAAGTCTTGCCGGTAATTGAAATTGAGCGCTTACTCCCGCAACCCCCTCAACCGAACGTAAGATGTTGACAGCCTCTGTTTTATTGTCGATAAACTCTTCACCCTCTTTGGGAGCAATATAAATGTTACCGGTCATGGTGTTGATAATCTGCTCATTTGTCCCCTTAATAATTCCGTTGAATAAAGAAGAAATAAAGAGCAAATTAACGAAAGCTACTGCTACCAAAAAAACAGTGAGGAGCAAAGTCCATTTTCGTCCCCGCTGGACATACTTAAAGGCCAAATAAAAAGGAAGCCGATTTTTGCTTTTCATACTATCCTTCCGTCTGCTAATTTTATCTGACGACTTGCATAAGCTAGTTCATCAGGCTCGTGTGTTACCATTATGACGGTAATGCTCTCTTTTTCATTGAGTGACTTAAAAGTTTCTAGAACTTTTTTCGAAGAGTCTGTGTCTAGATTCGCTGTCGGTTCATCAGCAAAAATAATTTTTGGATTGTTAATTAAAGAACGGGCAATTGCCACTCTTTGTTGCTCTCCTCCTGAAAGTTCTGATGGAAGTCGGCGGTATTTATCTTTTAAGTCTACCTTCTCCAGTAATTCTAAAGCCTTTGCTTTTGCCTCCTTATTTGATCCAAGCATCATTGCCGGTAACATTACATTTTCCAATGTAGAAAGCTCGCCTATCAGGGCATATTCCTGAAAAATATAGCCTAATTCTCTGAGTCTTAATTCCATGCGTTTTCTCTCTGAAAGGGGGGATGTTTTTTGATCATGTATGGTTATTTCGCCACTATCATATTCATCCAACAAAGCCAGCTGATGCAGGAGGGTTGATTTGCCGGAACCGTTTCTGCCGGTAATCATTAAAAATTCTCCAGCCGAAATTTCAAGAGACACACCATCTAGAGCCCTGACGCTACTCGCTCCCGAATGATAAATTTTTACTAAATTATTTGCTACTATTAATGGCTTCATCGTTTAATCTTATTATAAAAGCTATTGTAAGTAAACGTTACCATCAGGCGGGTAGTTTTTCTTGTTCTAAAAGCAAGCATCTGATACCCCGGTTAAGGATCACTCAGATTATAAATTATTTTCTGTATTTTTAATTGCCTCCGGAAGATAGCGGATAATATCTGAGGCAATCGTAGATCGCTCACCAACTATTTTTTTAGCCAGCTTTCCCGATTCTCCATGTAAAAAAACTGCTGTTGTAGTTGCTTCAAATATTTTCTTTGGATTTTGTCCAATAAATGAGCCGATGATGCCCGAAAGAACATCACCACTTCCGGCAGTAGCGAGTTCCGGTCCGCCAACTTTGTTGACAACGACCCTCCCTGACGGCTCGGCGATGACGGTGTTGTGACCCTTTAAAACAATTATGGAATTCAGCTTTGCAGCCATAAAGGAAGCGATTTCTTCCTTATGATTCTCAATATACTCAGCTTTAATCTTTGGATACTCTTTGAACTTTGCGGCATTCAAAATCCTGGCGGCTTCACCCGGGTGGGGAGTCAGTATGAAATGGTTCTTTGTCCTTCTAAGGTAGCTTTCCATAAAATCAATGGATTTCTTGGATCTCATCACCTCCAAACCCTTAGCGAGGGCGCTTAAGGCATCAGCATCAATCACGACCGGAATTTTAATTTCGAAAATCAGTTCCCAGATTAACTGAATTGTTTCAGAGTTGAGTGAAAGGCCCGGACCAAATACTGCCACATCATAAGTTACTATTTGCTCCAGGATAATTTCTTTTGCTCTTTGAGAAAGCGTATATCCGGGTGTTTCAGGCAAAGGCAAAATCATTGCTTCCGGCATTATCTTCTTATAAACAGATTTCAGCCCCTGGGGAAAGCCCAGCAAAAGGATTCCGGTCCCGCTTCGAAAAATTGCCTCACAAGTCAAAATAGCTGCACCGGTCATTCGGGCAGATCCTGCTAAAACAAAAATCCTTCCGGCTTGAGATTTATAAAAATGGACCGGTCTTTTCCAAAGAATTTCAGGAAATAAGGGTTGTTCTTTTTGGATTAATTTTTTATTTATTGATGGTTTTTGATAATTTGGCGAGTGAGCCTCCCTATCACTGGCAATTCCCATTCTTCACCGGAGTAAGCTTTTACCATTAAGACGACCCATAAGACAAAGGCGGCAAGTTGGATAACCCAAGCTACAAAGATTAAGCCTGGTAAGAAATAGAATAGTGGGATAAAAAAAAGTAAAACTGTCAATACTCCCGAGAATAAAATTGATTGCATAGCATGAAATCTGACATAACTATCCTTTTCGATAATCCAAAAGATAATGCCGGTTATCCACCCGAGAATATAAGAAAGAAATCCGGCGATATTTTTTTCTAATCCAATACCCTTTTTGTCATTTTTTTCTACCATACTTAAGACTCCTTTTATACTTGTGATTATTACGGAAATAGCATCTCCTTTCAATACCTTTTTTCTAGGGATTGACCAGGGGGTTAATTTATAATATAATAATTCGGTAAATTAAAGAGGAAAACCATGGCTCACACAAAAGCCGGGGGCTCAACAAGATTAGGGAGAGACAGTGCTGCGAAAAGACTCGGAGTTAAGCTTTTTGGCGGGCAAGCAGTTTGTGGTGGCGAGGTTTTAGTGCGGCAAAGAGGCTCAAAATGGGAGCCGGGACGTAACGTAGCCGTAGGCGCTGATGACACGATCTATGCTAAAAAAGCCGGCCATGTAAGATTTGAGAAGAAGAAAGTTAAGAAGTTTACGGGCAAACTTGTGATGAAAACTATCGTTAATGTTGATCTGGGAGAAAAATCTTCTACTAAATAGAGCTCCAATAAACTAGAAGTAAAAATAAGAGGCAGATGTTATACTGCCGGAACTAATTGCAATAAGGAGTTTTTAGACTAAAACTAAGTTGTTTTATTGTATTAGTTGTTGATCAATAGCCAATACCTACAAGGGCTGTTCTTATCCTAAGAGATTAATACTGTTAAGCTTTTACTGTAAGTGGGCATAAAGACTGACAATTCCGCTCGAATGAGCAATCATGACATAATTCCCATAGACTACTTGCCCCGGATAAGTATTCCCATAACCTGTTACTCTGGCAATAATCTCTCCACTGTCAGCAGCTCTAACCGGAGTACCATAAGGGGCACAAAGATCAAGTCCGGTGTGTCTGGAGTACCCGGCCAATCTTCCAATCTCTCCCCAGTACTGGCTGACATAAGCTCCGGGCATGGGGTGAGAGAGGGTGCCGTTATTAATTAAAGTTAGGGGGTCTACATCAGTTCCGTTAGATCGAACTTCTAAGTGCAAATGAGCTCCTGTAGAGTAGCCGCTGTTCCCTTCGTATCCAATAATATCCCCTTTGTTTACATGTCCGAACGAAGCATAGTGTCCTGTATTTATGACATTCCAAAGCTCCTGTTGCATTTTATTATGCTGAGCTTTGATATCATTAACCATTAATTGATAGATAGCCTCTTCTCCATGAGTTTTATCTAAAATAGCTTGTTTCGCTACTTTCTGAATATTAAGTTCTTCCTGCTGAGCTATCTGTTGTTTTTTAAAATCACCAAGACTGGCATTTTTTATTTCGAGCTCATTTTTTTTAGCCTCAGCTTCGTCTTTTAGTTTTTTAATTTTATCAACAGTCTGCCTAATCTTCAGTTGCATTGTTTGCAGATATTCGCTTCGATTAATAAAGTCTGAAAAACTTTTTGAAGAAGCTAATTGTTCAATTATTGAAACCCGGCTTTCCTCATAAATTATTTTAAGGTAATCATTCAGGGACTCTTTTTCCTTTTTCATCTTTGCTTCGATCCTATTAATCTCAAGATTAAAAGAATTTATCTGAATATCGATAAGATTGATTTGAGTCTGGGTTGTGCTTACCTCGAGCTGAATCTTATATATCTGGGCGTCAAAAGCCGCTATCTCGCTTTCTAAGCTCTGGGCCTCATATTCCTTCTGCTCAAGAATCGCACTAGCTTCATCCATTTTTAGCTGCAGATTATTTATCTGATCCCGTAATTCTGATTCTGTGGCAGCATGGGTATAGCCAAGCTCCGATGTCGGAACCGACAAGATAGTTACAACAAATAAGATTCCCGCAACGGCTTTCCAAAGTTTTTTATATTTAGTTCGATAATTAGTGAATTTCTTTTTGCGAGACTGATAATAGTCTCCACACTCCCCCTGCAAATTTCCCCCTTAAATCTTAATAGTCGCTTGAAATCTTAAAGGCTTTAATTTCTTAAGTCAACCTTAAGCTTTCTTCAAATGTTTTCGGATTGCAAAGTATGAGCTTGCAACTCCTATTAATATTCCTGAAGTCAGTTGAAGTGCTATCAAAGTTCCGGAATTTTCCAGTAAGAAGCCCACTACCTGATCTCCGGTACCGGAAGCACCAAAGTAGGTGTTTAGAGATGTTGAAACCGAATGCAGGACGATGTAAATAACACCAAAAGACAAGACAGTCGCGATGATACCGTATGTCATTCCCTCAATAATGAAGGGCCACTTAATAAACCAAGGATTGGCACCCACGAGTTTCATAATTTCAATTTCCTCACGGTGAGTGAATATCGCAACTCTGATAGTATTGAAGATAACAATTAAAGAAGTGATAATGAAAATTATTGCTAAGCCCCAACCAACCTTTTTGATTAACTGAGTTGCCTGAAAAAGCTTGTCTATTACTTCTTTATTTTCTTTGTAACTGACCTTAGACACAATCGTCTTATATTCATCTTTATCAAAAATCGGCATTATTGCCTCTAGGCGGTCGGGATCATATACCTTAATTTCAATGCTAGCCGGTAGCGGATTCTCATCTTCGAGAATGGAGTCTTTCAGGGTAGGATTATTGGCAAATTCTTCCCTGTATCTAGCAAGAGCATCTTCTTTTGAAACATACCTAATGTTTTTGACGTCAGGATTTTTTGATAAATCCTCTTGTAGGGCGATGATTCGTTCTTGAGAGGCAGAATCTCTAAGATAGGCGCTAACATCAATTTTCTCTTGGATTGTCTGGATGCCTTGACTCAATACGATATTTAGAATCAAGAAAATTGCAATCGTAAAAAGAGTTAATGTCATAATGGTGGTCGATGCGATCGAAAGCCAGCCATTTCTAATTAAGTTTGTAAAACCGGTTTTTGTGATTCTAAGAAAGCTTGTAATCATTAGTGAAGTACATACCTCCCAATTTGCTGGTCTTTAATAATTTTCCCATCCTTTAAGGTAATTACTCTTTTTCTTAACCCGTTAACGATGTCTTTATTGTGAGTAGTCAAGATGACTGTTGTTCCGTAATTATTAATTCTAAGAAGCAGATCGATGACCTCCCAGGCGTTTTTTGGGTCCAAATTTCCCGTCGGCTCATCAGCAACCAAAATTTTTGGCTCATGAATCAAGGCACGAGCAATTGCGACTCTTTGCTTTTCGCCTCCGGATAAGGTATCTGGAAAGTCATTCTTTTTTTCTTCTAGTCCCACTAGTTTTAAAACCTGAGGAATACGGCAATTGATAAGTTTTTGACTCTCACCGGCCACTTCTAGTGCATAAGCAATGTTTTCATAAACAGTTTTTTTGGGTAATAATTTGAAATCCTGAAAAACAATTCCTATCTTTCTTCTAAGATACGGAATGTCGTTCTTTTTTAGGATTGAGTAATCTATACCTCCGACAATTATTTTACCACTCGTTGGAGCCTCTTCATGAGTGATGAGCCTAACTATGGTAGATTTTCCAGCTCCTGAGTGGCCTACAAGAATTGCGAATTCATCTGGTTTTATATGTAAACTGATATTGTTAAGGGCCTTTTTCTCGCTCTTATCGTAAATCTTTGTGACACCCTCTAGATAAATCAATTTTTGTTCTTCCTCCCTTATGCCAATTTTGGCATGCGTTTTATGATAGTTCAATCTTGAAATTAAATCAAGGCTTTTAGATAGCTTTCAATAAATTCATCTATTTTTCCGGCAAAAACCCCTTCAGTATCCGATGTTTCATAGTCTGTTCGATGATCTTTCACCTTGTTGTAGGGGTGGATAACATATGAGCGGATCTGGTTGCCCCATTCAGCTGAAATATTTTCGCCCCTAATCTCAGAAATCTTTTCTCGGGTTTTCTCCTCTTCTAAAATTTTAAGCTTAGAAGCAAGAATTTTCAAAGCATAATTCTTATTTTGTAATTGGCTTCTCTCCTTCTGGCAGGTGACAATTAGACCACTGGGAACGTGGGTGATTCTTACGGCTGAATCGGTAGTATTAACACTTTGCCCGCCATGACCTGAGGCTCGATACACTTCTATCTTCAGATCCTTTTCGTTGATTTTAGAATCAATATTTTCGATTTCAGGAATAACATCAACCAAAGCAAAAGAAGTATGTCTTGCCTTATCCGAGTCAAAGGGTGAAATTCTCACCAGTCTATGTACGCCCTTTTCGCTCTTCAGATATCCGAAAGCATAGCTTCCGGATATCCCGATTGTAACGCTCTTGATTCCGGCCTCCTCGCCTTTAGAAATGTTTATAATTTCTACTTTGAATCCATGCAAGGTGGCAAATTTTAGATACATGTTCATTAACATCTCCGCCCAATCTTGCGCATCTGTTCCGCCACTTCCGGCATAGACTGAGAGGATAGCATTATTTTTATCGTACTGACCGGAGAATAGCATTACAAATTCTGCTCTATCTAGCTCTATCCGCAAATCCTCGATTCCAGATTGGAGTTCTTTTGAAATTTCACTCTTGTTATCATGAGTGACTTCAGCTATTCCCAAAAGCTCTTCAGCTCTCTTTTCTAAATCAATCCAGGTATTAACTTCTTTATTTAATTCTGCTATTTCGGTCATGGTCTTTGTGGCGGCCTCATTATCATTCCAAAAGTCGACAGATTTAGTCCTGGCTTCCAGATCCTTAATACTCTCAAGGGTTTTATCCAATTTCAAAAGCTTTTTAGCTTTCTCGATTCTTATCTGGATGTTTTTGATTTGTTCGGTTAGCTCATTCACATTTTTTATTATAAGGGAATTGTAGAATAAAGGAAAAATAAAAAACAAAAAGATTATTATTTCGAGTAAAAATACCGGTAAAAACAAAGTAGAAACTTGCCTGCTTTTTAATAGCGTATAAGGTTTATAAAACAAAAAAAGAATTCGGTTTTACCCGAATTCTTTTTTTAGTTTCTGTCTTATTACATTCTCCTCAAGCTGTTGAAAACAGATTTTCTTGATCTGCGATAGAATAAGGCAGACGAACCGAGACCGAAGGTTCCCGCAATTCCTGCAAAGACTTGCAGTGGTCCTGTGACTGGCAGAATTGGTGTTTCTATCGGTTTTGTCGTTGTGGGCACAGGAATTCTTTGGTTGCCGAACCATACGATTTGGTCAGGTCCAACGGTAATTTTTTGAACAGCATTAGTTGTTGCTCTCCAACCAGATTGCAGATTTTCTGAAATAGTATAAGTTCCTGCTTTCAATCCGGCGAATGTAGTAGTTCCGCTGGCATCAGTTTTCTGAGTTATCTCTACTCCCTCACCCTTGATCTTAAATTCCCAACCGGCAAGCATAACTTCATTTTCATTCTTTACTGCGTCTGCATTCAGATCTTCGAATTTATTAACAGTGATTGTATACTTTTGATCTTTTGGAAGCTCATAGTTACCGAATTCGACAGTTTTATTACCTGATCCAACTAATATAACTTTAGTCAATTCACTGGTCTCGGTCGGTCCCCAACCGGTCTTCTGGTGTTCAGTGACGGTATAGGTACCGGCATTTAGGCCAGACAGGGTAACGGTTCCATCATTTCCAGTTGTTACTAGCTTTGACGTATCAGGACCAACAACATCGAATGACCACCCCGATAACCATTTTTCAAGAAAGTCATGTTTACCGTTTTTGTTTTTGTCTTCATATTTCTTAACCTTTAACTCATAAGTCGGTTTAGTAGTCGTGGTAGTTGACTTTGGAGGACACGTAGTCGTAGTCGTGGTTTTCGGCTTTGTCGTAGTCGTGGTAGTTGACTTTGGAGGACACGTAGTCGTAGTCGTGGTTTTCGGCTTTGTCGTAGTCGTGGTAATCACAGGCTTTGTCGTAGTAGTTGTAATCACAGGTTTAGTTGTAGTCGTGGTAATTACAGGCTTAGTCGTAGTTGTGGTAGTAACCGTTTTGAAGCACACGTCTGTATAAGCCTTATCTGAAGTGGCCGGAGTAAATTTTGAGGAAGCAAAAGCCGTGTTTGTAACATGCTGACAACCGTCAGTGATTCCAAAATCATCCTTAATAGTTACGTTGAAATAAACGAAAGCATTTTGATTTGGAACGAAGTTACCCAGTCTATATCCACCTGTCAAACCCGCGTCAGAAACAGTATAAGATTTGGTACCGATGTCT
>CAZAFQ010000016.1:0-11041 GCA_964484885.1 uncultured Candidatus Saccharibacteria bacterium
GAAAGAAAGACTCGAGATTGAAGCTGCCAGGCTGCAATCTATCCAGCAGATTAAAAAAGATATTTCCAGCACTGACATGGTTCCGGTTCAGAAAATTAACTACGTAAGGGCCGTATCTAATATTGCCGTTAAATAAAAATGCAGGCCAAAAGCCATACTAGCTATCAAATAATTCAAATCCAAAGAAGAAGGATTAATTTTTTAATTTCTCTAATATTTTTAGTGCCGATAATCATTTTTTCTAAGTTAGTATACCTTCAAGTTTATCAATATGAATATTATGTTAGTTATGCCGAAAAGCAGCAATGGGCCGAAGACACAATCCAGCCAAAGAGGGGTAATATTTATGTTAAAGAAACCGATGGTTCGTATTATCCTCTTGCCACTAATATCAAATTAAACCTTGTCTATGCCGCACCGGGAAAATGCAAAGATCAAGAGGAAACGGCAGCCTCTTTGTCAGTAATCTTAGGGATCGAAAAGGAAGAAATTTTAGAAAAATTCAAATATTCAAGTTATTATGCCCCGATTAAGAGAAAGCTCACCGAAGATGAAAGTAATAAGATTAGAGAGTTAAAGGATGAGGCGGTTGGACTAAGAGAGGAGAATTGGCGGGTTTATCCGGAAAATTCTCTTGCATCTCAAGTTCTTGGTTATGTTGATGCTGAGGGAGAGGGGCGCTATGGTTTGGAACAATTTTTTAATGAAGAACTGAAAGGGACTCCGGGTCTTTATAAGGTTGAGGTTGATTCTTCGGGAAATAAAATTGCGATTGGGAGTGATGTATCGGTTCCTGCTAAAGATGGACAAGATATTGTTCTTACAATCAATCGTGATATTCAAGCTCAAGTTGAAAGCATTTTAGAAAGTGCAGTCAAAAAGCATGGCGCCGAAGGTGGTAGCGTTATCGTTCTTAATCCAAAAAGCGGAGAGATTCTTGCTATGGCAAACTACCCAACATTTGATCCTAACCGCTATACTGAAGTTACCGATTATTCATTATTTAGAAATAGCGCGACAGAAAACCTTTATGAACCGGGCTCAATTTTCAAGGTTCTGACAATGGCAGCCGGTTTAGATGCAGGGAAAATAGAACCGGAGAGCACTTTCGATGATACCGGAGAATTAACTTTAAATGGATATACCATTAAGAATTCTGACCTGAAAGCTCACGGAGTCAGGGATATGACATATGTATTGGAACAGTCACTGAATACTGGAAGTGCCCACATCGGTCAGCTTTTAGGGAAAGATCTTTTTTATAAGTATTTATCCGAGTTTGGCTTAGGAATGATAAGCGGTGTTGAAAGCCTATCTGAGCAAGCGGGAAAGCTCTATCGACCCGAAGAAGTTAATGATCATACATATGCCACGATTAGCTTCGGTCAGAGCATTTCGGCAACACCCCTTCAGTTGACGGTTGCCTTTGCCGCAATTGCGAATGGTGGTAAAATGATGAAGCCGCATTTTCTAGCTGAAAAGAAAAATGGTGAAAAAGTAGAGCCATACCAGGCACCGGAGCCTAAAGAAGTTATTTCAGAGTCAGCAGCAGCAAAATTATCTAAAATGATGGTTAGTGTTGTGGAGAAGGGTCATGGTGGTCAAGCGAAGGTTTTGGGATATTCGGTTGCCGGTAAAACCGGAACCGCTCAAGTGCCAAAAAAAGACGGCATTGGTTACGAAGTAGGGAAAAACATTGGTTCTTTTATCGGCTTTGCTCCGGCCTTGGCGCCAGAATTCGTGGTATTGGCAAAAATTGACAGTCCAAAAGGAGTTACCTGGGCCGAAAGTACGGCTGCTCCAGTAGTAGGAGAGGTTCTGGCAAAAGCCTTAAATTATTATCAAGTGCCACCAATCGAACTATGAAAAAAATTGTAGAAATATTACTAAAACAGGCAACAAAAATTGCTTTAAAGAGAAACGGTTATCGCATTGTTGCGATTACCGGTAGCGCTGGTAAAACATCTACGAAGAAAGCTATTTCTCTTGTCTTAAAGCAAAAATATAAGGTCCTAGTTACCGAAGAAGAGAACTACAATACAGAGTTCGGTCTTCCTTTAACGGTTCTTGGGAAGAGAACTCCGCCCTCGAAGTTCGGCTGGATTAGCTTGACGTTGAGTTCATTTTTTTCATCTCTCAAAAAAACGAATTATGAATATTTGATTGTTGAAATGGCAGCTGATAAACCCGGGGACATAGAGTATCTAGCTGATTTTGTACGACCTAATGTTGCAGTTGTGACCAATATCTTTCCGGTCCATTTGTTAAAATTTAAAACAATTGACAGTATTACAAGTGAAAAAGCAAAGATTCTCAACGGACTTCAAGAAGGGGACTGGGCTGTTTTAAATTATGATGATAACAAAGTGGCGCGAATGAAAGTTCCTGCTGAGGCGCAATCTATCTCTTTCGGAAAAAAGTCCGATCGGGTAAAAATAGTCAGTCAGAAAATCGACCATGAAATTTCTGTAAACACTTTCATTGTTGACGGAAAAGAAATAGAAGTTACTGTCAGGGCACTCGGAGAGCATCTGTTGACAATTTTTGGGGCTGCCATTGCAGTTGGGCTGGCAGAGGGGGTTCCCTTGGAGAGTATTATTACAGGACTGGAGAAATTTCAGCCAATTAAGGGGCGTTCCAATATAATTGAAGGAATTAAAGGTTCCTTGATAATAGACGATTCTTATAATGCTAATCCTGCTTCAATGAAAGTAGCGATTAATACTCTTCAAAAGATTAGAGGAGAGAGAAGGATTGCACTTCTTGGTAATATGAATGAACTTGGAGACAGTCAGGAAAGCGGTCACAGAGAGGTTGCTGAGTTTTTAAAGGGAAAATGTGATGTTTTAGTAACAGTTGGTGAAGTTGCAAGACGTTATATTGCGGATGAAATTAAGAAAAGTGAGAAAATTCCGATATTTTCTTTTATGAAATCAGAGCAGGCCGGTGATTTTTTATCTGACTATATTAAAAAAGGAGATGTGATTTTGGCGAAAGGATCCCAAAATGGTGTTTGGATGGAACGAGCGGTGAAAAAAATTATGGCTGAGCCGAATAGGGCTGGACAACTTCTTCCTCGTCAGTCAAATTCTTGGTCAAAAAAATAATGGTATAATCAGTAAAAGTAAAAAAAGCTAAAGCCTTATGCCAGCGTTTATTAAGTTATTATAAGGAGAATTAAAAAAGAATTCTAAGGGAAGCATGAATAAAAAATGAAATTATTGTTTGAACCCACAATCTTATCGCAAGTCTTAAAACTGTCGTCTCTATCTGTTTTGTCTTTTGTTGCAGCAATTGCTGTGACGCCGATTTTCACTCACTTTGCTTATAAACATCAGTTTTGGAAAAAAATGAGGAAGACCGGCTGGATAAATAAGGATCAACAAACGCCTGTTTATAATTCTTTACATTCGAAAAAGCATAATCGCCATATTCCGACTGGTGCCGGGGTTATTATTTGGGGCGTTGTTTTAATTATTACTTTAATTTTCAACTTTGACCGATCGCAGACTTGGCTCCCTCTATTTACATTGGTATCTGTGGGGCTCCTGGGTTTTATTGATGATATTATTAATACCCGCTCAAATGGGGGAGTGGCAGGTATAAGTTCCAGAATTAAAATGTTGTGGCTTGTCACAATCGCTCTAATTGCTTCTTTCTGGTTTTTCTTTAAGCTGGACTATAATGCAATCTTTGTTCCGATGGTGGGGGATGTGACAATCGAATGGCTGTATATTCCGCTATTCATTCTTGTTTTTATTTCCAGTGCCAATGCAGTTAATATAACGGATGGTCTTGATGGTCTGTCTGGAGGACTGTTAGCCAGTTCCTTCTTTGCCTTTTTGATATTAGCCTTCTTCCAAGGTAACTATGGGATAGCCATTTTTTGCGGTTGTATCCTAGGAGCAGTTTTGGCATACACTTGGTTTAATATCTACCCGGCTCGATTCTTCATGGGTGATACTGGAGCGGTTTCCTTAGGCGCGACACTCGGAGTGATTGCCATGCTGACTAATTCAGCGCTTGTATTACCCATAATTGGCTTTATTTTTGTCATTGAAACTCTATCTGTTATTATCCAACTTCTTTCAAAAAAGCTTCGTAACGGTAAAAAAGTATTTTTATCAGCCCCTCTTCACCACCATTTAGAAGCTAAAGGTTGGCCCGAAACTAAGGTAACAATGAGATTTTGGGTAATTGGAGCAATAGCGGCAGTAACTGGTGTTCTCTTTAGACTGTTAGGAAGTTAAGGATGAAAAATTTTTCTAGAAATAATTTGAAGGATGGTCCTCAAATTAGTCTCTTTTTCCTGATTATAGCCCTCGTTGTTGTCGGCATTATTATTATTAGCTCGGCCTCGAGTGTTATAAGTTGGCAAGCTTATGATGATAGTAGCTATATGCTGAAGAGGCAGGCAATCAATGTTGCTATCGGTTTGGTTGCGATGGGAGCGGCCTATCGAGTGGATAGCCGTTTCTTGAAGAAAATTTCAATCCCGCTAATGTTATTATCGCTAGTTTTCCTGATTGTTGTTTTAATACCGGGAGTCGGGACTTCACACGGTGGAGCAACGCGATGGTTATACTTAGGTCCCTTTGGCTTTCAGCCAACAGAATTCTTAAAATTGGCGCTTGTTATTTATCTCGCCTCACTATTTGAGAAAAAATCAACTGATGTGAGAACCATGTCAAAGGGCTTGCTGCCCTTCCTGGCTATTATCGGAGTTCTGGCCTTGCTGATTATGAAGCAACCGGATTTGGGAAGTTTCCTAATTGTGACTTCTATCGGTGGTTGCATGTATTTTGTTTCTGGCAGTAGATTCAAACATTTAGTCGCTCTGGTAGTAGTGGGGATAAGCAGTATTATGACGCTAATAAGGCTGGAGCCCTATCGAATGGCTAGATTCTTAGTTTTCTTGGATCCAGAGAAGCATTCTAATGACGCTGGATATCAAATAAACCAAGCGTTACTTGCGATAGGATCGGGAGGGCTATGGGGTCTCGGCTTCGGTCAGTCTCGACAGAAGTTTCAGTATTTGCCTGAACCAGCCACTGACTCAATCTTTGCTATCTTTGCTGAGGAAAAGGGCTTGATTGGAGCATTACTGATTGTGGTTCTTTTTGCACTTTTTGGATATTTTGGCTATCGAGTAGCAAAAAACGCCAATGATGTTTACTCTCGATTAGTCGCTGCCGGTATTACAAGTTGGATTGTAGTTCAGGCCTTCTTGAATATTTGCGCAATCTTATCTTTGGTTCCATTGACAGGTGTCCCCCTGCCTTTCATTAGTTATGGAGGCTCATCTATAATATTCTTGCTCATTGCCTGTGGTATTCTTTTAAATATTTCTAAAAATTCAAAAGAGGTAGAGAATGAAGGTATTGGTGGCGGGAGGAGGCTCAGGCGGGCACATCTCTCCAATAATCGCAATAATATCTAGGCTAAGGGAGGATAATCCTTCGATTAAGATTTTCTTTGTCGGTTCCAAGGGAGGAATCGAAGAGAAATTAATCCCGCAGACCGGAATCCGTTTTCTTCATATTAGATGCGGTAAGTTTAGTCGGTATCACAAGAATATGCTGATTAATATTCTCGACCCAACGACGATTATTAAGAATGTCAAAGGGCTGGTTAATTTTTTATTAGGAATAAGCGACTCTATTAAGGTTTTGAAAAAGATCAAGCCCGATATTGTTTTTTTAAAGGGTGGCTTTGTCAGTCTCCCTCTTGGTTTGGCCTGTCGCCTTAAGGGATATCCCTATCTTCTCCATGAGTCCGATGCAGTTATGGGTCTAGCGAACAGAATATTGGCAAAAAAAGCGGAGACTGTTTTTGTTTCCTTCCCTGAGAAAAATTATCCAGAGGTTAATCCTGAGAAAATAATTTATTCTGGTAATCCAATTCGACCGGACGTTTTGACGGGGGAAAGAGAAGAAGCCAAAAGAATCCTTAAGCTGAAAGAGGATCTTCCCACCATTATGATTATTGGAGGCAGTCAGGGGGCTCACCTGATTAACGAACTTATTTTAGACGAATTGGAAAAATTCTTACAAAAATTTCAATTAATACATATTACTGGAGATTATGATTATGATTATGTCGAGTATAGGAGAAAAGAACTTTCGACTAACTTGAAAAACCGATATTATGTTTACGGTTTTCTAACTAATAATTTAAAAGATGCTTATGCCGCTAGTGATTTAGTTATAACCAGAGCCGGTAATAATATTCTTACTGAATTGGCTGCTCTGGGGAAGCCTGCTGTCGTTATCCCACTCGATTCTTCGGCTAATAATCATCAAAGGATTAATGCAACTACTTTTTCTCGTGAGGGAGCAGCTTATGTTTTATCCCAAGGAAAAATTAAAGGAGGGGACTTGTTGAGACAAGCCGAGCTTATTATTGAGAATGATGAAGAAAGAGAATTTTTATCAAAAAAAATTAAGCAGTTTTATAAACCAGAGGCAACTAAAGTTATTGCGGAAAAGATAAAAGAAATATATCAAAGAAGACAAGAAGAGGAAGCGCGTGAAAAGAAGTCAAAGAGTCAAAAGGATTAAAGCCCAGAATAAGATTCTCTATCGAAGAACTCAAATAGAGGGAGAAGCGGAAAAAAGCGCTAAATTTCTTTATTTTCTTTTATTTTTATTTATCGCTGGATTTTCATACCTCATCTTTTTTTCCGGAATTTTTGAAATAAAGGATATCGAAATAGAAGGGAACAATATCCAAGAAGAGGAAGCACTTAAGCAAAAAGTTGAACAAAATTTGAGCACCCAGTTTTTAAAAAATAATTTTTTATTATTTGATAAGAAAATCCTCGCTTATCAACTTACGACTGATTTTGTTTTTAAAGACGTCGAAGTTAAAAAGAAATTCCCGGACCGGATAATTATCAGAGTAGAGGAATTTCAGCCAAGGATGCAATGGAAAACCGGTAATGATTACTATCTTCTTGATGAGCGCGGAAAGACGATTCTGAAAACTACAAATATCAGAGAAAATTTACCACTTGTATCAGATAAAAAAAATATAGAGGTCGGAGTAGGGAAGAGCATCGTCTCCCCCGATTTTATTAATTTTATTATTTATGTTAATGATAACTTCGAAACTTATACCGGAAAAGTAATAACATCCATGGCAGTAAGTGAAAACCTTAATGAAATTACTTTAGATTCCGGTCTTAATTATTCTATATATTTTGACACCACTCGAGATCCAGAAGTTGAATTATCAAATCTTCTAACAGTGATGGAAATGCTAAAGGATAAAAGTCTCTCATATATCGATTTAAGGATAAAAAATAAGGTTTTCTATAAATAATGAGTGTATAAAGATGGCCTAGCATCCAGCTATAATCAAATAAGGCTAATGTCGCTCAAGATACATTGTGCGACATGAACACTTTCTCTTCTGCTCTGCTTTCTTTCAAGAAAACAAGAGACTCAATATTATTAAATCTCTTGTTTTCTTTTATTACTTTTTTATCTCTCCCCGGCTGTGTTCTATATTACTAAAACCAAATATTTTAATTAATTATTTCTCCGATCTTCCTTCAGATACTTCCTTTTTAAGTTTTTCATCGTTGCCACCGACAATAATAATTTTTTCATTTGGCTTTATTTCGGTTAAATTCTTAAATTCTTCCTTTGTAATTTTTCTTACATCTTCTTCGGTCATCAAACGAAAGCGGGGAAATTGCTTAATAGCTCCAAGGCTAACCTTTTCTTCCTTTATTTCCTTTTTCACTTCTTTTACTTGTGGCTCAGATTTTTGTGGTTCTGGCTTTGGTTGCTGTGTCCCCTCTTTGACCTTTTCTTCCTTTACTTTTAGAGATTCACGTCCTTTTTTAATAATATTTTTTATTTCGGTTCGATGACCGCTAAGTTTTTCATCAATTTTCTGTTTTTCATCATCTTTAATTTCCGGCTTTTCATAAGCGGGGCTAGTAACTTTCTTGATCATTTTTTTGAGCTGTTCCAGTTGCTCTTCCCGGAGATGACTCTTTAGGGGAACCATCTTTTGGTTTTTAGGAGTATGGATGGGGGGAGGCGTGACCCTTCTAGGAGCACTATTACGGTTATTGCTAGTGGTTGGCTTCCCGGTTCTCTGTTTGGCTTTTTCTTTATCATGTTTCCTTTTGTTTTCGGCCTGATGCTTCAGCTTGCTTTCGGGGATAACTCCCCTTTCCAGATCCTCATTGCTCATTTCAAGAGCCGTTGTCGGCTGGTTCATGATCTTTTTTTCTACGTCTATATTATCGACACTAGACCAAGCGGCGATATCGGCTTCTACCTTCTCCCTTGGGGTGCCGTAATGCTCTCTAGACCAGTCAATAATTTCTGTAGAGAAATCTTCTTCTGGGGCCTGGACAAACAAGGTTGCGGCACTGAAGGGTATGCTAGTAACGCCATCAATGAGCATTCTGACATAAATATGTCGGTTATCAAGATTGATAAGGTCGGCTTGGTCAAAAACCGGAGTGAACTCTTTTTCTAGAAAAGCGGCATCAGTTGCCCCAACTCTAAACGTTATTAAGCTGCCGACATTACCGAAGACGGCATCACGGACAGTTTCTTCCATTTGAGTAATATATTGGTTGGCAAGAGTTAGATTTAGCTTGTATTTTCTAGCCTCAGAGAGAATTGTAGCAAATGATTCGGTAGCAAAGTTTTGGAACTCATCAACATAAAGATAAAAGTCTCTCCTCTCATTTTCAGACTGTTTCGACCGGCTCATCGCCGCTAGTTGCATCCTTGTGATAATCATTGAGCCCAAAAGAGCCGAGTTGTCCTCGCCGATCTTTCCGGTTGAGAGATCTATCAAAACAATTTTTTGATTATTCATAGCGTCTTTAAAGTCAACCGTACTTTTGACTTGACCGACGATATTTCGGATGATTGGAGACGCTGTAAACTGGCCAACTTTATTTAAAATTGGAGCAACAGCTTCTGTAGCAAAGCGGTCGTTATAGGTAGTAAATTCTTTGAGCCAGAAAGATTTAACAACCGGATCTTCGACCCTGGAAACAACCTCTTTTCGGTACTCCTTATCTGTTAACATTCTGACCACTCCCAACATTGTCGCGTCCGGAGAATATGTCAGAGCTAGGACTGTATAGCGAAGCACATATTCAAGTCTTGGGCCCCAGCTATATCCGAACAGTCTTTTAAATACGGAAATAAAGCCACTAGCTGTTTCCTCTCTTAACTCAGGAGTTGTTTCTAGAGGATTAAAAGCAATTGGGAAATTCTTATCCGCCGGGTTAAAGTAAATAACATCTTTTTTTCTTTCTTTCGGAACATATTTTAGGACATTCTGGACTAACTCGCCGTGAGGGTCTACAATCCCCACGCCCTCCCCATTTTTAATATCCGACATAGCTAGAAGTTCAATCATTTTTGACTTTCCGACCCCTGATTTACCGATAATATACATGTGCCTTCTCCGGTCGTCTCTTTTTATCCCAAAAGGCCTGGGCTTGCCCCTGAAAGTTGTTTCCCCGAAAACGGTCAGTTCTTCTGCTTTAGAGGTGTTGTCAACATAGGGAAGATTTGCCGGAGGCTCCCCTTTCTTTGAAGAAGTCCAAACAATATTTGGCGTAGCTACTGATACATGGGGGAAATGATAAAGGCTGGCAATTTCTTCAATGTTCAAAACAAAGCCGGCGTCCGCAAATAGCCTTGCCCGGTATTCTTCCAAAACTTCCCTACCGGTTCTAGTTTTTGTTGCAGTAAAGCCATTTAGATTCGTGGTATTGAATTGTTTAAAAGCCCCAACAGCCATTCTTAGTCTTTCTTTGGCCAGCTCTTTATTCTTGGCGACGTAAAGAACCCGAATTTTGACCTCAAACCCTAGCTTGTTTGCTTTTTCTTCAACCCCGGTAAGTCCGATCTCGACATTGTGAGACAGCTTTTTTTCGCTATCTTTTGATTTCCCGGTATTGTCAGCCGGGAAAAGTAAAGTATCAAAAATGGCTCCGCCAACCTCTGAAGGAAAATTAAAAATTGCTTGCCTAATTCCACCTTCCGAGGAAGTTCCCCCCTTAAGGGATTCTACATAAGCCAGCCCTTTTTCTTTCCATCTATCAGATACCGGTCTGGTTAGAATTTGAATCCATACTTTTTCAGAACCACTTTCCAATTTTGAAAGCGCTCCGGTAATGCCGGCGAGAGGATCAACTTCGAAATTCAAAAAAGTTTTGATGGGATAATATTCCGGTCTTTTTAACTTTAATTCGCAACAGGCAAAATAATCATCTTTCCCATCGCTATCGATATCGATGTTTTTGGCATAATCGCTAATTTCTACAATTTCGGCTGTTGGATATTGGGCATAGATCTGTCCTTCGACAAAGTCCTGTAGATGCTTTGGTGTCCAAACATAAAAAGTAATTGAATTAGCACCGGAAACAATTTCAAAACTGACGTGTTCCTGAATGCTCCCTTCTCCGGTAAGTTCCTTTTTTGATTTTAAAATTCCATGAAGCGCAGCAAAAAGCATCTCAGCCGCTACCGGTCCCTTTTCATTATTCTTCGGCACCTTAACAGATAAAATGACGCTTTCATGAGTATTAATCCACTTGCTTTTTCTAAAGTTCTGATAAGCGGCGAGCAATACTAGAGGAACTAAAAGCCACCAGGTCCACATTAGGATCTGGAATATGCCTTTTACGATGTAAATAATAAATTCTACCATTAATCTTCTGACAAGGTATAAGTTGCTCTTGCCACCCTCTTAAATGATTTCTTTTGAAGATTTAAAATTATTGTTGTTTCTTTGACAATCCTTTTTTCTTTTACAAGTCGAATAATTTCGTTTTTATGAAGCGGTTTATCGCTTGTTTTTAAGATTTCTTTTATGACATCTTCGACAACGCCTGGGCTATAGCCCCATTCTCCCAGAGCGTAAATTCCACGGCCAATCAAGATAAATCGAGGATCTCTTATTAATTCATTATGAACGGCTTGCTTGGTGACGGGTCTTTTTTGAAACTTGTGTTTAGTAATTTTTTCTGTAATTTCTTCATAATGAAGCGGTT
>CAZAFQ010000017.1:0-10695 GCA_964484885.1 uncultured Candidatus Saccharibacteria bacterium
AAAGGTGGCAAAAATATTGCTTTAGTTACAGATGCCGGAACCCCGGGGGTTTCTGACCCGGGCCAAAGATTGATTTCAGAAGTGATCAAAAGTAAAATTGCCATTACGGTTCTCCCCGGGCCTTCAGCTCTTATGGCAGCCCTACCCCTCTCGGGGTTTCCAAGCTCGGAATTTAGTTTTTTCGGCTTTCTTCCTCATAAAAAAGGTCGACAAAAAGCATTATCAAATTTAGCAAAGGAGGAGAGAACAGTGGTTTTATATGAATCTGTCCATAGGATAAAAAAGTTGCTCAAAGAATTAAGAGAAGTGATTCCAGATAGAGAAATATTTGTCGGTCGCGAGATTACAAAGAAATTCGAGGAAGTTTATCGAGGCAAAGCGAGTGATATAATAAATAGCGTTAAGGAAAAGGGAGAGTTTGTTTTAATTATCAAGGGAGAGAAATGATGTCAGAAAAACTTTATATCACGACTCCAATATATTATGTAAATGATATTCCTCATTTGGGACACGCCTACACTACTATTGCTGCTGATGTTTTAGCACGACACTACAAAAAGAAGGGGAGTGAAGTTTTCTTTTTGACCGGGACTGACGAACATGGAGCGAAAATCGCCAAGGCGGCGGAAAAGATGGGTAAAAGCCCAAAAGAATTTGTCGATGAGTTATCGCCAAAGTTTAAGAAAACTTGGGATAAACTAAACATTGGATACAATCAATTTCTTCGAACTACCGATCCGAAGCATGAGGAAAAAGTGCTTGATTTTATCAATCGGCTGAAAAAGGCGGGCTATATTGAAAAAAGAAAGTATGAGGGGTTATATTGTGTTGATTGCGAATGTTATTACACTGAGAATCAGCTGGTTGCCGGAAAATGTCCGGATCATGGAACATTACCGAATAAGCAGAAGGAGGAAAACTACTTTTTTCTTCTCAAAAAAGCTGCTGTGGATTTTGATCTGGCCGGAAAGATAAGCAACGATGAAATAAGAGTCATGCCTGAATCTAGGAAAAATGAAATTCTGGGAAAGATAAAAGTAGGACTTGAGGATGTCTCCATTTCTCGGGAGGCCGTGAAGTGGGGAATTAAATTTCCAGGAGATGAAAACCAGACGATATATGTCTGGGTTGATGCTCTAATCAATTATTACAGTGCCACTAAAATATTTCCGAGCTTGGACGGTTGGGAAGAGCATCCAGCCGATTTACACTTGATGGCCAAGGACATCCTCTGGTTTCATGCAATTGTTTGGCCTTCAATGCTTTTGGCAGTTGGTCTGCCGGCTCCCAAGGAAGTTTTCGCCCACGGTTTTTTCACTATAGATGGTAAGAAAATGAGTAAGACGATCGGTAATGTTATAGATCCAATAGCACTAACTGAAAAATACGGTACCGATGTAGTCAGGTATGCATTACTTCGAGAATTCCCCTTTGGTGAAGACGGAGACATTTCAGAAGAAAAAATCGCAAAAAGATATACTAACGAACTAGCCAATGGTATCGGTAACTTACTTCAAAGAACTTTAGTCATGATCAATAAATATGGGATCAAACCCGTAAGAAGCCAAAGCAAGATCTTAGGGGATACGGTTATCAAAAAGATTGAGGCTTTAGAATTCATGGAAGCACTGGATTGTATTCGGCAAATGACGGATGTTGCAAATGAAAAAATAGAAGAAGGAAGGCCTTGGGAACTGGCAAAAGAAAAGAAGCAAGTGGAATTAACCCGGTTACTGAATGAAGTTTACAAGATATTAGTGGATATTGCTGACAATCTCGAACCTTTCATGCCTGAAACCTCCGAAAGAATATTGGATCAACTAGAAACCTTAAAGCCGGAACCGTTATTTCCGAGAATTGACTAAAATGATCGATACACATGCTCATCTGAATTTTTCTGATTTTGATAAAGATTTGGAGGAGGTTTTAGCAAGATCTTGGGAAAAGGGAATTGGGAATATCATTGTTGTTGGTTCGGATCTTCAATCGAGTAAGAAAAGTATTCGAATCGCAGAGGAAGATAGCCGAATTAAGGTTGGCATTGGAATCCACCCCCAAGACATAGCTGAGCTCAATAGATTTGATCAAATTGAAAAACTTGCAAGACTAGATCAAGTAGTAGCTATTGGTGAAACCGGTCTTGATTATTATCGCCTTGATAACGATGACAATAAGCAGAAGCAGAAAGAATTATTCGAATTACACATCGCCCTTGCTAAAGAAATAAAAAAACCACTGATTTTCCATTGTCGAGAAGCCGAGCATGATTTTCTAAATACCGTTCAAAAGCTTAATGGCTCTGGGATTCTCCATTGTTTTACCGGGAATTGGGGCTTTGCTAAGAAAATTCTTAATTTTGGCTTTAAAATCTCATTTACCGGTATTATTACTTTTACCAAAGATCAAGATCTGCTTGAGGTTGTAAAAAAAATACCGTTAGAGAAAATAATGGTAGAGACAGATTGTCCCTTTCTTGCCCCCCCTCCCTATAGAGGGAAACGGTGCGAGCCCTTTATGGTATCTTTTATAATTGATAAAATTGCAGATCTGAAAAAAATTCCCAGAGAGCAAGTGGCGGAAACTACTACTGTTAACGCAAGAAACTTTTTTGGTTTATGGTAGCGTCAATACTTTCTTATTTTGGAAGACATGCAAGTAGTTTTTCTCTCGTTTTGTTGTGTTATAATCTGAACATAAGGATAATTTGGAGAGGTTATGAAAAATAAAAAAGAAGAAAAAAAAGAAGAAGAGCAAAAAAGTCTCTTTGATGATGGTCCGGTTTCAGAAAAGAAAGAAGAATTGAAAGAGAAGTTGGTAAAGGCTCAACCACCTAAGCGAAAAAAAGAGTCAAAAAAGTGGGTTCTAATTGTTTTAATAATTATTATTCTTCTGGCAATCAGTGCTTTCCTTGGTTACCAGTATTATCAAAAAAATCAATCATTTAAATCTGAGATACAAACAACGACTACAACCACAAGTACAATTTCAACTTCAACTACCACAACAACTAAGGCGTCTGATGACAGATATGTTTATGTTAAGGAAGCTGAGGGCTTAAATCTCCGTTCAGAGGCATCGGTTTCGGGTGAGCTGATAGCTATTATGCCATATGGCGCTAAACTGAAAGTTATCGAAGAAAGTGGCGATTGGTATAAGGTGGAATATGAGGAAAAAACAGGCTGGTGCTCAAAGATCTATACTCAAGAAACGACAATAGAAACAGAATGGAAAACTTATGAAGGCTCAGGGTTTAATCCTGAAGATCCAAAATTTTCGATTAACTATCCAATCGATTGGGCTCTTGACGGGTATAAAGTGTCAAAAACTGAAGACGGCAAGAAATATTCTATTGCTCTAGGAGAAGGTGGTCATGGAATGCCCCTTGATGATACGATCACAAGCGCTAGTGAAAATGTAGTCTACAATGGAATTAATGCTAAGAAAGTAACAATTAAGAAAAGCGGAGTAGTCTTCTTTATCATGGTCAGTTTTGATTGGCCAGAAAGCGAAGGTACGACCCAAGTTGAGTTCAATATTCCAGAGGGCTATGATTCAAAATATCTCGCTACCTTTGAGTCAATGATTACGACATTCAAATTTCTCTAAAGTTATTGACAACTTTAATATAAAAAGTTACCCTACATCTGGGGTAACTTTTTATAGATAGTCAAAAGGAGAAGCATGATAGAAAAATTTATTACTACTAATGAATTGGCCAATGATACCTCAAAAATCTTAAGGGAGTTGAAAAAAGGTGAGGGAGCCGTAGTTTTACGGTATTCTAGCCCAGTCGGAGTGCTTATTTCATACGAAGATTATAAAAGAATGCTTAATCTCGAATCAGAATTTGTTGCAGAATGTAAAAATTGCCTTGGGCAGATTAAGGTAAGATCAAAAGGTAAAAGGAAGGATAGCCGATAACGATGATTAAGGTAAAAAGCGATAAAATGGAAAAATTTTGCCTTAAAAACATTAAATGAGACTAAGAATAGCTTTACTGGTCGAGGAAGCTAATGATATTTTGAAAATATTAAAAAATAATTATAAGTTGCAAAAATAATTTTTACTTAGCTATGATTTACTTTGATAATGCTGCCACAACCCCAGTATCCCAGGATGTTTTAAAAGTTATGGAGCCTTACTTCTCCAAAAATTTCGGTAATCCTTCCAGTATTTACGATTTGGGGAGAGAAGCCAAGGCGGCTCTAGAGGCCGCTAGACGGAAAGCAGCCAAAATTTTGGGTTGTAAAACGGAAGAAATAATCTTTACTTCCGGGGCAACCGAATCGAATAATTTGATTATTA
Organism: uncultured Candidatus Saccharibacteria bacterium; assembly: GCA_964484885.1. Lineage (GTDB taxonomy): Bacteria > Patescibacteriota > CPR2 > UBA1875 > CAZAFQ01 > CAZAFQ01. The sequence continues at coordinate 4,306 of CAZAFQ010000017.1, forward strand.
AGGGGGCGACATTTTATTGGTCTCAAAAGCTAAACAGGACGCCTCATATCATTACATCTGCGATTGAACATCCTTCAGTTTTGAATGCTTGCCGTTGGTTGAAGGAAAATTTTAGCTTTGAATTGACGGAACTTTCTGTCTCGCAAGAGGGGATTATTAATGTCAACGAACTCAAGCAGGCAATCAGAGAAAATACTGCTATCATCTCAATTATGTTTGGTAATAATGAGGTCGGCAGTATTCAGCCCATCGCCGAAATCGCAAAAATTGTTAAGAGAGTGAATAATGAACGACGAATGACAAATAGTACTCCGGTAATATTACATTCCGATGCCGTTCAGGCATATCAGTTCTTAAATATTGATATTTGTAATCTTGGCTTAGATGCTCTTTCACTTACAGCTCATAAGTTTAACGGTCCCAAAGGGATCGGACTGCTTTATGCTAAAAAAGGGATTAAAGTTTTACCGCTGGCAAACGGTGGCTCACAAGAAAAACGGTTGCGGGCCGGTACCGAAAACATCCCATATATTGTAGGAATGGTTAAGGCAATGGAATTAAGTCAAAAGTTGAAAGCTAAAAACCAAAAGCATATTGAAACTCTAGGAAACTATTTAATTAAAAGAGTTACAGAAGAAATCCCGGATGTGATTTTAACAGGACCGGAACCCGGGGAGAAAAGGTTGCCTCATATTACCAGTTTTATCTTTAAAAAAATTGAAGGAGAATCAATTCTTATAAATCTTGACCTTGCTGGAATCTCCGCTTCTAGCGGTTCCGCCTGTACTTCCGGTGGTCTTATGTCTTCTCACGTTTTATTGGCTATGGGGTATGGTGACTTTCTGGCTCACGGATCAGTTAGGTTCAGCCTGGGCAAGTTAAATAAGAAATCTGATATCGATGCGCTAATGAAAATTTTACCCAGCATAGTCAACAAGTTAAAAAAAATTAGTCCTATAAAATAAAAAAGGAGATTATTATTATGGCCGATGAACTATATAACAAAAAGGTAATGGATCATTTTACGAACCCACGCAATGTCGGGGCGATTAAGATGCTGATGGCATCGGCGAAAAGGGGAACCCGGTTTGTGGTGATTTAATGAAAATGTTTATTAAGGTTAGCCGACGATCAGTAACTAATGGTCAAAAGTGGGAAGAGATTCTCGAAGATATTAAATTTCAAACTTTTGGTTGCGGCGCAGCTGTTGCCTCTTCAAGCATGATAACAGAAATGGTCAAAGGGAAGACCCTAGAAGAAGCCGAAAGAATTTCCAATGAACAAGTCGCCCGTGAATTAGGTGGTCTGCCTCCAATCAAAATGCATTGTTCCAACTTGGCTGCTTCGGCTCTTCATGAAGCAATTGAAGATTATAAGAAAAAAAATCATCAGCTAAGCTAATGAGGGGTTAGGTGATTTTGGTAAGTTTAGGATTCTTTATACTCCCACAGCTTTTTAAGCCAAAATCGGATAATTCCTAGAGAGGTCATTAGAAGTAGAGGATAATAAAAAAGTAAGGTATAGAAAAATATTATCGTTATAGGTAAAATTTGGTAAGCTAGCAATATGAATTGGATAGATTTAGTAATCATACTTTTGGTGCTCTATTTCATAGTCATTGGATACTTCCAAGGGTTTGTTAAACAAGCTCTTGATCTTTTAGGACTACTAGCTTCATTTCTTTTTGCGCTTCGTTTTTATCAAGCATTTGCGGGATTTGTTATCTCTGTTTTTTCGATTCCTCAGCCTTTTCATAGTGTCATCGGATTCTTTGTGGCCTGGTTCATATTTGAAGTCATTTATTTTATTAGTGCTTCTTTTATCTATCGCCGTATACCGGAACACTTTAAGGCCTCTCATCTCAATCACTATTTGGGTGCTATCCCCGCACTTGTCCGAGGCATTATTCTTACGGCAGTTTTCTTAATCTTAATTTTAATTCTACCAATCCCAACTAGCACAAGAAATGATATCAACAACTCTCGGATAGGTGGCGAAATGGTTCGTCGATCGGCAAAGGTTGAGAGTTATCTGGAGAATATTTTTAGTGGAGCGATTAACGATACAATCGCTTTTTTTACGGTCAAGCCTAACAGCGAAGAAACTATCGACCTTGGCTTTAAAGCGACTAAAGCAAGTGTAGATGAAAAAAGTGAAGAGAAAATGCTTCAACTTATTAACGAGGAAAGGAAAAGTCGAGGCTTAAAGAGTCTGACAATGGATGAGAAGCTTCGTGAGGTTGCCCGGTCACATTCTAAAGATATGTTTGAAAAAGGATATTTTTCGCATACTAATCTGGAGGGTAAATCTCCCTTTGATCGGATGAGAGATGCAAATATCATCTTCTTGATTGCCGGAGAAAATCTAGCGCTAGCGCCCAATGCCGATATCGCTCACAATGGTTTAATGAATAGCCCCGGGCACAGAGCAAATATTTTAACAGATGATTTTGGCAAGGTGGGAATTGGTGTTATTGACGGTGGAATCTACGGTAAGATGTTTAGTCAGGAATTCTCGGATTAATGATTTTAAATCTGGGAGAAGTATCTACAAAGCAAATAGCTGAACTTTTCAAACGCGGTCTGATTGGAATTTTTCCAACCGATACCGTCTACGGAATCGGATGTCTTCCAAGAATAGAGACCCTTAATCGTTTTTATCAAATCAAAAAAAGAGCTAATGATAAGCCGACAGCGGTTTTAGTTGGTAGCCTTAAACAAATCAAAACACTAGCCGTTATTGACGAGAGGGCAGATAAAATAATAAAGAAATTTTGGCCTGGGGATTTGACTTTAGTTCTTCAAGCAAAAGCAAGGCTTGATCCAAGAATCGTTTATAATGGTTTTATCGGAGTAAGATTTCCAAGTAACCGTTTTTTACAAGAAGTACTGGAGAAAACGGGGCCATTGGTAGTATCTTCAGCTAATTTTCAGCACTTAGAACCGCCTTATACTTTTAGAGAGATTGAAAAGGGAATAATCGGCTTGGTTGATTTCGTTCTTAGATCTGACAGCGAGAGATTGAAGGTACCCTCGACTGTAGTAAAAATTGAAGAAGAACAGATTACATTGTTAAGACAAGGGAGAATCTCAAAAGATGATTTGGACCAGATTTAGAAAAATTTTAAAAATCGCTGCAGTGATTTTAATTTCCTTTATTATTATTCTTTTGGCTTTGTCTTTTTATCTTTCACCGCAGGATAAATTAGAAAAAACTGATGCTATTATTGTAATCTCAGGCGGAGACACTGATGCGAGAATTAAAGAAGGAGTTGAGTTATATTTTAAAGGATATGCTCAAACTCTAATTTTTTCCGGAGCAGCTGCTTCCGGATCGGTTTCCAATGCTCAAGCAATGAAAAATATTGCTATCTCCCATGGAGTAAAGCCGGAGAATATTTTAATTGAAGAGACCTCAGAAACAACCGCCAAAAATGCTCAGGAAACAGCCAAGATTATTAAAGAGAAGGAGCTTGACAGTATTATATTAGTAACATCGCCCTATCATCAAAGAAGGGCTTATGTGGAATTTCGAAAAAACTTAGGAGACGACTTTACGATAGTTAACCATTCAGCCTTAGATAAGGATTGGCGGAAAAATGGTTGGTGGGAAAGTTCACGGGCAGTGTTTCTCACTGTTACTGAAATATTAAAGAACGTCTATTTTGTGTTTCAATAATAAATTAATTTTTGAGACTGGAATTTAAGATCCGGTCTTAGTAAAGCATTAGGGAAGGAGGAAAGAATGTGCGAGGTAACACTGAATAATGAAAACTTTAAGGCTGAAACAGCAGCTGGGGTTGTTATAGTCGATTTTTGGGCGGATTGGTGCAGCCCCTGTCGAATGTTTGGCCCCATAGTCAAAGAAGTTGCCAAGGAAGTTGGGGGGAAAGCGAAGGTTGGCAAGCTGAATGTTGATGAAAATCAAAAAATCGCTGAGAAGTTCAATATTATGAGCCTCCCAACAATTTTAATTTTTAAAGACGGGAAAATAATGGAATCGTTGATTGGGGCGCAACCGGCAGAAATTCTAATTGAAAAGATTAATTATTACGTTAATTCTTAGTGATACCGAAGGTTTTTGATGAAAGAAGAAGGAACAAAAAACAAGCAGATTCTGGTGGCAATGTCAGGGGGAGTAGATTCATCAGTGGCCGCTCTATTATTAAAAAATCAGGGGTTTGATGTAATCGGAATTACTCTGGATTTTTTTGATGATAATCTAAATCAGAAAAAGCAGTGCTCCAGTCGGTTAGTTTCTGCTGCTGGGGAGATATGCCAACAGCTAGAAATTCCTCATTATGTCTTTTCAGCTAAAGATGAGTTTAAAAAAGCCGTTATCGATAACTTTGTTGAGGAATACCGGTTGGGCAGAACACCAAGTCCTTGTATCAGATGCAACCAGCTGGTTAAGTTTGCTTTTTTGATGAAAAAAGCCGAAGAATTAGGGATAAGCCATATCGCTACCGGTCACTATGCAAGAATTAGCCCAAAGTTTAAAGCTCAAAATTCAAAATTAAAGAAAAGAAGTTTGGAGAAGAAGAGCCAGGAATTATTATATGAATTGAGGCAAGGGAAAGATCGAGAAAAAGACCAAAGCTATTTTTTATACAGATTAACTCAGCCGCAGTTATCAAAAATTATTTTTCCGCTAGGGGAGTTAACCAAAAATCAGGTTCGAGAGATTGCCAAAAGTAATGGACTTGTGGCTGCGGAAAAAAGAGAAAGCCAGGAGGTTTGCTTTATTGAGAGGGGTAAAATAAGTGATTTTTTGAAGAGCAGGTTGAAAGTCAAAGAAGGAGACATTGTTGATAGTCTCGGCAATATGGTAGGAAGGCATGAGGGCGTTTTCTTTTATACAATCGGTCAAAGGAAAAGAATCGGCGGGGGCTATAAGGAGCCAATGTATGTAACCAAGGTTAATCTTCAAAAAAATGAGATAATTATTGGTAATAGAAAAGATCTGAAACAGAAGAATATTTACTTTAATCAGGTTTCGTGGGTTTCGGGAAAGAAACCGAAAGCAGAAAGCTTGAAAGTAAAAATTCGATCTGTCATGGAGCCAGTTGAAGTTAAGAAAATCGAAACTCAACCATATCAAGTATTTTTGAAAGAACCGATATTAGCCGTGACTCCTGGGCAGTCGATTGTTTTTTACCAGAAAGACGTTTGTTTGGGCGGAGGGATTATCACCTGAGGCCCCAATAGTCATTATTCTAAATTTAAAACGGAAATTTTGCCTTATTACACACATTTTTTCTTAGTCTCAATGTGCTACGGTGAAAGTCATTGCTCTCACGAGTCTGAAAAGGAGGGGAGGTGAGATGCACAGCATCGATAGTAGGCTCCTAAGTGTCGAGCCTGGTGAGGTTGAGAAAGAAGTCGAGGGACAGCTTCGGCGCTATGGTTCTATAGAGCATCAATGGGCAGCATTTGGTGGACCGCAGGGGTTAGAGAAAATCAAATCCAGCCTGATCCGATTCTATATCTTAGTCCATGCCGCGAGAAATGAGGTTCGCAGGTTGGAAGAGTCAGGCCCTCTCACATCTCACCAGAAAAGAAAAATCGAAAGGGTTCCCGGACCTCTGGGAAGAATGATCAGGACCGGTAGAGAACAAGATGAGGTATTAAGAAGAATTGTTCAGTCTGCCTGGAAAAGTTAAGAGGAAAAGATATTTGAGGCTAGTGAGAGCGTTTAAGGGCTCCGATTAAAATCGGAGCCCTAAACTTTATTGAATAAAAATTAACTTTAACCTAAAATAAGGCTCATGAAAGCAAGCGAGCTAAGACAAAAATTTTTAAATTACTTTGAGTCAAAAGGACATAAGATTATTCCGTCTTCTCTAGTGACGCCGGAAAATGATCCGACGGTTTTATTTACGACTGCCGGGATGCATCCCTTGGTCCCATATCTTCTGGGGCAGAAACACTCAGAAGGAAAACGACTGGCATCAGTTCAAAAATGCATCAGAACCGATGATATTGAGGAAGTAGGTGACAAAATTCACCATACATTTTTTGAAATGTTGGGTAATTGGTCTCTAGGAGATCCGACTTCGGCCAACGGCATTGGTCAGGATGGCTATTTCAAAGAAGAAGCAATTAAATATTCTTTTGAATTTCTGACCGATAAGAAATGGCTAGGTTTGTCCAAGGATAAACTAGCGGTATCTGTATTTGCAGGGGACGAAGACGCATCATTTGATCAAGAGTCTTTTGAAAAATGGATTTCTTTAGGTATTCCGGAGGAAAGGATCGCCAAGCTCGGAAAGAAAGATAATTGGTGGGGTCCGGCCGGTCAAACGGGCCCCTGTGGTCCTGATACTGAAATATTTTATTGGTCTGGCAAGAAGATACCGCCGAAGGAGTTTGATCATAAAGATGAAAATTG
>CAZAFQ010000018.1:0-10137 GCA_964484885.1 uncultured Candidatus Saccharibacteria bacterium
GTTTTTATCCTCCGGTCCAGTTCTTCGGTTACTTTTAACAGATCTTCTTTTGCTCCCTCTAGATCACATAATTGATTACTGAGCTCTTCGATCCGGGTAAAAAGATCGTCATACTCATCTTTAATCAGGGGGTCGATTTCCCCAAGAGCGTAATATTGCTTTCGAAGTTGAGACATCTTCTCAAAAAGCTTTGGATCTTCGCTATATTCAGGGTTGCTTTTGACTAGTTTGAAAAAAGACTCATTAAAGTTTTCTATAGCCTCCCTTTTCAAATCTACAATTTTAGTCTCACAATTCTCCAGTTTAAATGAATTTGAAGCAATCGCCTCTCGAACCCTAGCTAGCTCATTTTGAACTTCTCGGTCACTTTGATAAAAAAGTGCATATTGGGAATCAAGGGTTTTCTCTTTTTTTTCTAACAATGAAAGATTTTCTTTGATTCCAATAATTCTCTCCTCAACTTTATCTTTTTCTCCTTCAAGATTTTTGATAGCTTGAAGCAAATCTTTGTCGATTGCAGTCGAACTCTTCCTTTCCAATTCTTTTAGCTTGGTTTCTCCATTTTGTATTCTGGCCTTTAACTCCTTAATCTGGAGAGTTACATTGGAGAGAATTTCTTTTTGAGACAATTCTTTGACCCTCGCATCTTGAACCTTCTTAAGAACTTCCTCTTTGCGACTCAATAATTCTGATCGTTTAACTTTAGCATTTTCAAGCTTCCTATAATCAAAGCTCTCACTTTTTTTAAGAACTGTTATTAGACTTTCAAGCCGGCTGTTTGTAAGGTCTTCTTTTCTTTTTAAAATTGTTAATTCTTTGAGTCCGCTGACTTTTTCAAATTCAAGTCGAAACTTGCGATAAGCAATAAAAATAGCATTCAATTTTTTTAAAACTTCTGAGCTGTCAACACCCAAGGCCTCTTCCTGAAGCTCGTTTAAGCCCTTCTCTGTCTCAATCAATCCTTGATCTATTTTTCCAAGCTGATCCTTATAGCCTATCAACACCTCTAGCACCTCTGAAATGCCATTTTCTAGCTCATTTTTTTTGGCGACAAGTTCTGTCTCAGATCTTTTCATCAAAGTTAAGTCAGCTGTTTTTCTTTCAATTTCAGTTGTTACATCAAAGGTTTTTATTTCTAATTGCTTTTGGTAAATCTTTTTATATAAATCTTCCTTCTGCTGGTATAATTCATCTAATATCTGGCTTAAATTTATTCTGTCTTCTTTTTCTTTCTTGTTAAAAGAGTTTTGAGATTTAATTTCTTCATTAACTTTGCGGCTTTTTTCTGCAAACTTTTTTTCATCGCAGGCTAAAATTTCTAATTCTTTTTGATGCCGTTTGATTTCCTCGTTCATTTTTTTTAATTCGACTGAATAATAAATCCGACTTATTCTTTCCAATTGCTCTTCTATGATTTGCTTGTTCTCAAACCTTTTATATTGTTTTCTGGCAACCGCCAATCTAGGCTCTAGCTCATATAATAAATCTCTAATTCTGATAATATTTTTATCTGTTGATTCAATTTTTCTTTTTGCCTGCTCTCTCTTAATCTCATATTGTTTCACTCCGGAGGCTTCTTCAAAAAAAACCTTACGCTCGGTCGGACCATAAAACAGTAGACTATCAATCATGCCTTGTCCAATCACGGTATAAGTAGAGTGACCAAAACCACATTTGGACAAGAACTCTAAAATATCTAAAAGACGAACCCTTTTTTTGTTTAATAAATACTCGTTGTCCCCGTTCCGATAAAGTCGCCTTGTAATTTCGACTTCACTAAATTCAACTGCGGTGCTTCCTTCACAATTTAGGGTTAGAGATACCTCGGAATATGATGCCTTAGCCTTTTTAGAATTGCCGAAGAAAATTATTTCATCATTCTTTTTCACTCTCAGTATTCTAGAGCTCTGTTCTCCTAAAACCCACCTGATCGCATCCGCAATGTTGCTTTTTCCGCTACCATTTGGACCGATTACGGCCGCCACTCCTTTCTGCTTGTCACCTTCAATAAAGTCTAGAACATTTCTTGCTCCGAAAGATTTGAAACCGACAATCTCGATCTTTTTGAGATACAATCTCCCTCCCTATAGCTTTAGTATTTCCTTAGCGCCTCTGTGGCTGCTTCTTGCTGAGCTAGCTGCTTGGAAGGCCCCTTACCCTTACCCATCAGCTTGTCACCGACAAAGACGCCAACCGTAAAAATTCGATCATGATCGGGTCCCTCTTCCTTTAAAACCCGATAATTTGGGGTTAAGCCGTCTTTTTCTTGGGCTAATTCCTGAAATTCACTTTTCGAATCGATGTAAAGCCTCTTTTCAATAATTTCTTTAAGCAAAACCAATAAATTGTTTAAAATGAATTCTCTCGCTTTATTATATCCCTGATCAAGATAAATTGCCCCGGTAACCGCTTCGAAGCAGTTTGCTAATATTAACTGCCTCGCTCTTCCCTGACTCTTTGATTCTCCCTTGGAAAGATATAAAAATTCATCGAAACCAAGTTCCTTGGCTACCGAAGAAATTGTTTCAGTTTTTACTAACGCACTTCTCCAGTTTGTCAGCTCGCCTTCGGGATTTGGGTAATTCTCAAATAAGTACTCCGTGACTACCAATTCTAAAACTGCATCTCCCAGAAACTCTAGGCGCTCATTATGTTCTTTTATCTCCGGATTTTCGTTTAAAAATGAACGATGGATAAATGCCTGTTTAATGAGTTTTTCATTTTTAAATTTGACCCCGATGACCTTTTGTATCTTTACAAAATCTTTCATTCTTTCTTCTTATCATCTTCAGGATTATATATGTCACTTGATCGATAAACCGTTCCCAACACTCCATTTATAAATTTGCTTGAACGAGGCCCACCAAAAGTTTTTGCCAGCTCAACTGCCTCGTTAATGGCTACCTTGGGCGGCACTTCCTTAGCAAAGAGAAGTTCAAATATCGATAGTCTCAATATTGTCAAATCAACAAGAGCAATTGGAGTGATGGGCCATTCTGGTGCCGCCGGTTTGATAATTTCATCAATTTTTTCCTCATTCTCGAAAACACCTTTACATATTTGGAGGCAGAAGTCTTTGTTTTGTTCGCCTGAAGAAAACTCTTGAACGTTCCTCGCCACAACCTCTTGAAGTAATTCCTGTTTCTTCTTTTTGCCGATCTTCTCGCCTTCTACCTGAAACTCGCGAAAGGCAACCTCGTACAGAGCCTGCAAAGCTATGATTCTTGATAGATGGCGATTAGATGCCATAGGCTTATTATCCCTCTTTTTCTTTATTCTCTTTATTTTCTTTCTTTTTCAGCTTCTTGTCCAGTTTTGTTTCAACATCAATGACTTTTGAGTCACCATAGTAGCCACAATTCTCACAAACATTATGCGCTAAAATAGCCTCACCGCATTTATCACAATGAGAATAACTCACCTCGATTGCATGGTGCGATCTTCGCTGATCTCTTCTTCTTCTCGAAGTCTTTTTCTTTGGAACTGCCATTATTTCTCTCCCTTACTTAATTTATGTCTTAAACTACTCATAACACATCAAAAAACAACTGTTTCTCTTTTATCACTCCTGACCTTTGACTCCCTCACAATCCTCACTGCAAAGTGGTTTCATCGGAATATTAAAATAAATTTCTTCATAAATTGGTTCACCGACTTCAATCTCAAAATTTTTATCAACCACCCTTGTCTCGAATGATAATTTTTTTCGATCAAGAAAGTACTCTTCTTCAAAATTAATTTTACCCTCTCTTTTGTACTCATCAAGACACCGCGCGCACCTTGTCTCTGCTGAATAAGAAACTGAAATTCTTGCCAATAAACTTTCTTCTAACTTTGTTAAATTTAAAGTACCTTCATAAAATTTTAAAATATTTTCTTCATCAAGAGGAAGGTTTAAATTTTTCTTTTCAATATTAAGAGAAAGAATCGAACCAACAGTGGCAGACAAAACGAAATCTTTGACTCCAGCTTTTAATGAAGCCAAATGCTCCCAGTTATCAGATTCGCAATTCACTCTTAAGGTACTTTTCATAACATATTTTTTAAAGTAGTAATCAAAAATTATACTCGAAAATGATTTAGATTACAATGCTCAAAATCTTCCTCTTAATATAAATAATTTTCTTCATTTCTTTTGATTTTAGATAAGGTCCGAGCTTTAGATCTTCCCTGGCTAATTTGACAATCTCGTCTTCTTCAATTTCAGGATTCACAAGTAGTTGACCTCGGATTTTACCGTTTATTTGAACCGCGATTGGAATTATGAGATCAGAAATCAGCTTTTGATTATAAATCGGCCACTTTTGAGTATGAATACTGTCTTCTCCCCCCAGATAGAGGCTCCAAATCTCCTCGGCCAAATGCGGCGCAAAAGGAGCAATCAAGATATTCAAAGTTTCTAAAGTTTTTTTAGCAAGAATGTTTTCTTTTTGAAGATAATTTACATAAATCATCAGAGCCGAGATGGCAGTGTTAAATCGAAGTTGTTCTAAATCTTCTGTAACTTTTTTAATCGTTTTTGCCTCAAGCCTTTGAGTTTCAATCGAAGGCAAAACATCTGATATCTCGCCGCTAAAGAGTTTCCAAATTTTTTGAATAAATTTATAAATTCCTCCAATCCCACCACTTTGCCAGGGGCCACCTAACTCATAAGGCCCCATAAATTCCAAAAACATCCGAACGCTATCCGAGCCGAACTTCTCCACCAGACTATCTGGATCAATAACGTTGCCTTTTGATTTTGACATTTTTTGATTATCGGGTCCTAAGATAATACCTTGATGCCTTAAGCGTTTAAATGGCTCCGAAATCTTCAAGTAACCGGCGTCCTTGAGAACTTTTGTAAAAAATCGAGAATATAAGAGATGAAGAACGCTGTGTTCTGCCCCACCGATATACATGTCAATGGGCATCCATTTTTCAAGCTTTTTCTTATCGGCAAATTGCGCTTTATTCTTTGGATCGATATATCTTAAGTAGTACCAAGATGAACAAACGAAAGTATCAAGAGTATCTGTCTCTCTTCGAGCCGGCTTATGACACTGAGGACACTCTGCCTTAATAAATTGTTTATCATATTTTAATGGTGACTCGCCTGTGGACTTAAACTTTATTACCTCGGGCAATACAACCGGCAAGTCTTTTTCCGGAATCGGGACCTCACCACATTTATCGCAGTAAATGATGGGGATTGGGGCCCCCCAATACCGTTGGCGGGAGACAACCCAATCACGGAGCTTATAATTGACTGCTCTGGTACCTATGCTCTTACTTTCCAGCCAAGAAATAATTTTCGCTTTGATTGCCTCGGTTTCAAGGCCAGTAAATTCACCGGAATTAATACTTACGCCATTACCGCTAAAAACGTGGTCGGGATCTGACAGTCGATCAAGCCAAATCTGATATTCAGCACACTTTATATTTTTATCTTTCCCCAAATCATTCCAAGAAAGCCAGTCAATTTCATGAGTTTCTGCTTCCTTTTTTGATATTTTTGACCGTTCCTCACTTGTCAATTCAAAGACTAGCGCCGTGAAATGCGCTTTTCGATTAATATTCTTATGGGCGGCATAGTAATGTGATTCTACCGGACCACCGAGCGTTCTCACATATTTGATCTTTCCATATCCGGTCTCTTCCAAGACTTCTCTTTTTGCGGCCGCTATCTCGTCTTCTCCTTCTTCAATCCCACCGGTAACAAATGTTGTCCAGGGGAATTTCTTCCATTTCAAAACTAAGACTTTCTTATTTTTTGGATTAATTAAAAGAACTTGGATAGATCTTCTATAGACTGTCTTAACCCCTTCTTTTGGCGGATCATGCCTATCAATTACCTTAGGAATCACAACTTCTTTTACCGGTAATGAGAATTTCTGGGAAAATTGCCAATCTCTTTCATCATGAGCCGGGACTGCCATAATTGCTCCAGTCCCGTATGTAACCAAAACATAATCGCTAATCCAAATCGGTATTTTCTCGTCTGTCACCGGATTCAGAGCATAGGCACCGGTAAAACAGCCTGTCTTTTTTTCCTCAGCTATCCTTTCTAGTTCCGTTTTCTTTGCTGTTTTTTTAACATATTGCGTAATTTTCTTGCTCATTTCTTGAGTAACAATTTTAGACACTAATGGATGCTCCGGGGCTAAGACCAAGAAAGTTGCCCCAAAAATAGTGTCTGGACGAGTAGTAAAAACGTTAATATTGTCGCTATTTGCTGTTTGCTTTTTACCGTTTGTCTGCTTATTCAAAGATTCTGAAGAATTCAGAGCCTTTAATTTTTCACTATGAACTTTGAACTTAACAATCGCTCCTTCACTCTTTCCGATCCAGTTTTGTTGCATAACCTTGGTTTTTTCAGGCCAATCAAGGTTTTCCAAGTCTGATAAAAGTCTTTCAGCATAATCAGTAATCTTAAATAACCATTGGTCAATCTCCTTCTGAATAACTTCAGCATTACATCTTTCGCATCTCCCGGCCACTACTTGCTCGTTTGCTAAGACCGTATTACAGGATGGGCACCAGTTAGCAATCGCTTTTTTCTTATAGGCCAACCCTTTTCGGTATAGCAGCAAAAACATCCACTGGGTCCATTTATAGTAATCGAGATCGGAAGTAACAACAGTCCTATTCCAATCATAAGAGGGTCCCATCGTTTTTAACTGCTGAGTCATGGTTTTAATATTTTCATAAGTCCAGGCCCTCGGGGCTACTCCTCTTTTAATCGCAGCATTTTCAGCCGGAAGGCCGAAGGCATCAAAACCAATTGGGTTTAAAACATTGAAGCCTTTCATCCGGATAAAGCGGCTATAGGTATCAGCCGGAGCAAAGTTATACCAGTGCCCGATATGCATATTCCCCGAAGGATAAGGGAACATCACTAATGAATAAAACTTTTGTTCTTTATCCTCCTCTTTGGTCTGGTAGAGATTAGTTTTATCCCAAATTTCCTGCCATTTTCTTTCAATTTTCTGATGATCGTAAATTCTCATGGATGTATCTTAAGTCTCCCGTGCCCTGCTTATCTAACTTTTCAGATTTTATCAGAAATAGCGTTGTTTTAAAAGATATGAGAGAAAATAAAACTTTTTTAGATTGCTAAATAAGCGATTTAGAATACAATCTAAGTCATGAAAAGAGAAATTTTAATTCCTGCCTTAGTGCTAACGGTAATGGTCTTAAGCTTTTTTGGCTTTATATTGATCCGATCCTATTCATCAAGACTGCCCGAAGTTCCTACCATCATTACCGTTACCACTACGACTATTATTCCCTCGACGACAACCGTCAGCACCATTCCAGAAAGCTTTTCGATAAATGTTCCTTATTCTGTTCAAGCACCCGAAGCCAACTGGGCTATTCATGAAGAATCTTGTGAAGAAGCTGCTGCTTTAATGTATCATTACTTTTTAAAGAAAACTTCCTTTCCTAATGACATTATTCCGCCGGCTCAAGCCTCTTCCGAAATAATAGCCATGAAAAATTGGCAAGTTAACCGTTACGGCAAGGAGCCGGACTTGAAAATTACAGAGCTCGGCGAATTTGTAAAAGAGTATTACGGATACAATTATGAACATAGTAGCAAAACCACAAAAGAAGACATTATGGGAACAATTTCGACTGGCAAGCCTATCATTGTTCCAGTTATTACCCATGCTCTTCAAAATCCAAACTATGGCCCCAACCCCTCTTACCACGTCCTGCTTATCAAAGGCTATAATCAAAATGGAGTGATCACCAATGACGCAGGAATAAAAGAAGGCAAAGATTATTTTTACTCTTGGGAGACTTTGTTTTCAGCCATTGATGCTCAAACGATCAAGATGAACCAAGGCCGTGAAATGATTACCTTAACTCTGACTTAGATCTTTATTATTTGGCAGAAAAACCTTGGCCACCGTTCCCTCATCTTTTTGAGATTCAAGTAATAACCGACCACCCAGACTATTAACGATTATTTTCGATAAGAATAGGCTAAATCCTAGCCCTTCATAATCAAATTCCAAAGAAGATGTGGCACGAAGAAATGGCTTGAATAAGTAATCCATTTTATTTTTTTCTATCCCAATGCCACTGTCTTTAATAGTAATAGTTCCGGATTCCTGATTGGTAGATACTTCTATCCAGCCGTTATTCTTATTGAACTTAACAGAATTTTCAATTAAAGACCTTAAAACATACTCAAGCTTCTGTTGATCAGCTCTCAACTCTATCTCTTGAAAATCTTTTTTTATAATCAAGCCCTTTCTATTAATTTCTTCACCTAGCTCAAGGATTATCTTTTCAAGAGAAGGTTCTAGCTGGAGCTTTAGGATTTCATTTCTATCCCCAGCCCTTACTTCAGCCAACATATCAAAATGTGAAAGCATTTTTTCAAGTTTTTTCAAGCTAGCTTCTACTCGTATATCTTTTTTGTCGCTATGACTTTTCTTAATCACTTCCAAGTTACCTCTTAACTCTTCTGAGGTCTCTCTTATATAACCATTCCTAGCTTGATCAATCGCTCTCTCTTCTCGTGCCAACTTTTCTGCTATTTTACGATTGCGTTTTTCTATCTGCCTTTTCCTGAAAAAATTTATGAATAATTGAAAAACAATAATAAACATAACCGCTTCAATAATAAAGTTAATAACGTTAATATCAATTTTTGCAATCGTTACAAAAAGATAATTTGCTAAAATAGCCAAACCGCCGATTGCCAGCACCGGGCACCATAAATGAAATGAAGTGAAAATTCGAATGGTTTCTTTTTTCTTGTCCGGCTCTTCAATTTGAGCCAGTTTTCTGTTATTTTCAATTTTTTTCAAAATTTTCTCAGCAGATGCTGAAAGATTAATAATTGCTTGCTTCAGTACTCCTACATCAATTTTTTTGAACTCCATCAATTCGGTGGCCCCCTTCATAATAGCAATTGGGGTCCGCAAATAATGGACAGCTAATCTCAAAAATTCTTCCTTCTCCTCAGAAACCAGCTTCTCTTGCTCTAAATCCTGGAGTAATCTTTTCACCTGCAGAACCTCATTCTTTGTTTGGTTTAAAAAGTTCAGAGCAACTAGTCCCAAGAGAATAAAAAGAAAGTAAGGAAAGGAATAGGCCACTGGAGGCGGCGTTTTTTCAATTGTTTCAATGGTTACTTTCTTCGCTGACTCTGCTGTTTCTTGAATCCCCCTAACTAAAACTGGCGGAATTACTGAAGCCACACTATTTATTGTTTGACCGATGCTTTCGGTAATTTTACCAAGAATAGTGATATCCTTTTTCTCTAATTTTTCGCTATTATCATCTCCTGTCCCCATTCCGCTCTTTGCTTGAGTATCCTCTTCATCGCTATCCTCGTCTTCATCATTTGTCAGTTTTTCATTTTCCAACTCGACAATAGTGGTAGTTGGCATCAGAGGGATTGTTGTAGTGGTTACGAAAGAAAAAGCAGCCTGAACATTGTGATTTTGGGAAATATTTTTAAGAGTATAAGAGCCAAGAGCCCCCTTTTCTACAAAATCCACTAAAATACTAGAAACGGCGAAACCGGGGTTTGGAATAAAATTGACGGTAAGATTTGAACCATAAAAAACACTTATACCACCATTAGGAGTGGCTACCCCTCCTTGTCCTGCCGATATTGAAATATCAAAATAATCAATCTCAAAACTAGCTACGACTGTATGGCTCTTGGTAACATTTTTGAAAGTATAACTGCTGACAGGCCCAATGGAGCTACCGTTGACGGAAACATCAAGAATGTGATAATGAACAGCCGGAGTAATCACATATGTTTGGGACTCTCCATAATTAATTATCGCCTTACCAATAGGTGAAATGGTGCCATTCCCAATTACTGAAGCTTGGATCGTATTAGTGTCAATCGCAAAAGTAGCGCTGATCGAATGATCAGAGATAATATTAAAGAAGGTATATTCTGCCACTATCCCAACCGAAGCTCCATCTACTAGAACCTCGGTGATATGACAATGATCGTCTGCCGTAATAATGAAGGTTTGATCAGAGCCATAATCAGAAACAATACTCCCTGAAGGAGAGATACTACCATGGGCACTACTTGAAACGGTAATGGTATAGGTATTAATGGTAAAGACAGCAACAATAGTATGATCGGCAGCAATATTAGTGAAAGTATATGAA
>CAZAFQ010000019.1:0-8498 GCA_964484885.1 uncultured Candidatus Saccharibacteria bacterium
TTTCAGTAATTGCTTCGTCCTGACCGATTATCTTTCTGTTTAAATTTTTCTCAAGGTTTAGAAGACTTTCACTTTCTTTTTTTACTAATCTTGTAATAGGAATTCCCGTCGAAATAGATACTACCTCAGCTATATTCTCCGGTGTAATTTCCGGTTCTTTCATAGTCTTAACATTCTTTCTGATATTTTTAATCTGAGTTTCTATCAATTCTTCCTTTTGCTTATAAGAAGCAGCCTTAACATAATCAGAGGTAAAGACCGCCTCTTCTTTTCTTTCTATCACTTCTTTTAATTGCTGCTGCAGGCTCTTTAGACTAGTTGATTTGGAGCGACCCTTTTTAATCTTTAATAGACTTGCCGCTTCATCAACTAAATCAATCGCTTTATCAGGAAGAAAACGATCTGAGACATAGCGCTTTGAAAGTTTCACTGCCGCCTCAAGCGCAGCTTCACTTATTTTAACTCGATGATATTCCTCATATTTTTGTTTTATTCCTTTCAGAATTTTGATGGTCTCTTCTGCCGTCGGTTCAGGAACAATAACCGGCTGAAATCTCCTTTCAAGCGCGGCATCTCTCTCAATGTGTTTACGATAATCATCAAGAGTTGTTGCCCCTACCATTTGAATTTCCCCTCTCGAAAGGGCTGGCTTCAAAATATTCGCGGCGTCAATCGCCCCCTCGGCCGCTCCGGCCCCAACGATTGTGTGCAATTCATCTATGAACAAAATAACGCTCTTATCTTCCTTTAATTCATCAATTACTTTTTTCAGTCTTTCTTCGAATTCGCCCCGATACTTTGTTCCGGCAATTACAGATGCTAGGTCTAGCATTAAGACTTTTTTTGAAACTAGAGTATCGGGAACATTCCCACTGTTAATTTTTTGAGCTAATCCCTCAGCAATCGCTGTTTTACCAACTCCAGGTTCCCCAATCAAAACAGGATTATTCTTAGTCCTACGATTCAAGATGGAAATAACTCTCGAAATCTCTTTTTCTCTTCCAACAATGGGGTCAAGGTGCCCCTCCTTTGCCCGCTGAGTTAAATCAATGCTAAACATTTCTAAAGCCTGATTTTTCCCCGTATTGTTTCTACTATAAGGAGTCCGATAATCCGGTTGTTTCCCCGGATATTCGTCACGGAAAAATTCCATTCCTTGCTGCAAAACCTGGTCAAGTTCAAAAAGCAAAGAAATAATACTAACTCTCGCACCCCTTAGAGCCTCATAGGCCTTACTGTCTTTTTCTACCAAAAGCGCCCTTAGAATATGCTCGGTTCCAACATACAAAGATTCGTAGCTTCTGCCCAATCCCATGGCAATTTCCAGGGCTCTTTTTGATTCCTCTGAAAGGGTGATTACTTTCCGCTGCATTGCTTGACCTGACACTGTCCCACTTGAAGGAATTTTTATCTCCGCCATTTTAGGGCTAAAACCTACACTCTTTAAAAGCTTTGAACCAACCGAATCTTCGGTTAAAAAGATTCCCAGTAGAATGTCATCAGTATCGATGACACCTTTATACTTGGTTTTGGAGATCTCTTGAGCACTAATTAAACTATTCTTTGCATTATCTGTAAATCTCTTAAAGAGATCAAAATACTTGGCACTTTCATTATCCATTTTTCCCCCTTCCTTTATCTTCTATTCTTGGTTCTTGTTTTCCTCTTCAAGAACGTCTTCAACCCTCATTTCATTCTGATCATTCTGAACTTCTGTCTCTTCAGTATCATTCTTTTCGATTACTTTGTCATCAGAAGTTTCAACTAAAGTTTCTTCTGGCTTTTTTTCTTCCGATTCGATACCAGCATCCGAGGATTCTTCTGTCGGCTCTTCCTGGGATTCTATTGTTTTGATAATTTCTTCCTCTAGATCTTTGGTTTTCTTTGTATCTTGAGCCACAAGGGCAACCTTTTCAATTCCCGCGTCATCAGAGCCGCTTATATCAACATTCCATCCCGTAAGTTTAGCTGCCAACCTAACATTCTGCCCATTTCTTCCTATTGCAAGTGATAACTGATCTTCGGGTACTTTCACAACAGCTTTTTTCTCTTTCTCATCAATATCAATTTCTAAAACCTTAGCCGGAGATAAGGCATTACTGATATAGGTTTTGATATCTTCATTCCATAAGATTACGTCAATCTTTTCTTCTCCAATTTCTGACATCACGGACTGGACCCGGCTGCCTCTTTGACCGACTAAAGCTCCGACAGGATCGATTCCTTCTTGTAGAGTGTAAACAGCAATTTTCGTTCTCTGCCCGGCTTCTCTAGCAATGGATTTAATTTCAATTGTTCCGGCTAATATCTCTGGTACTTCCATTTCAAAAAGCTTCCTAATCATATCCGGGTGAGATCTGGAAATCACTATTTGAGGCCCCTTACTTGAACTCTCCACCCTAACAACATAAACTTTAATCCTTTGACCGGCATAATAATGCTCTCCGGGAACTTGTTCATTCCGGAAAAGGATTCCGGTTGCTCTTCCAAGATCAATCATGACAAGATCGCCCTCAATCCTTTGAACAACTCCATTTACAACTTGGCCCTCTTTATCTTTGAACTCTTCAAAAACAAGGTCACGTTCAGCCTCCCTGATCCTTTGTATAATGACTTGCTTTGCCGTCTGAGCCGCAATTCTTCCGAAGTCAGCCGGAACATCAAGAATCTCTACCTTATCCCCTATTTTAGCCGATTTTTTTATCTTTTTAGCATCACTTAAAGTGATTTGTAGCTTTTCATCCTCGATCTCCTTGGCGACTTCTTTTAAAATAAAAACTTCAATTTTCCCGCTTTCTTCATTAATTTCCACCCGAACTTCTTGATCCTTATGACCATAGTCTTTCTTATAAGCACTGGCAAGAGCCGCTTTGACTGTTTCCATAACGACTTCTTTTGATAAGTTTTTTTCATCGCAAATTTGATTAATTGCTGCTGTAAATTGTGATTGCATTCGTTTTTTTATCCTTTCAGGCCCCCCGATAATTTTCGGTCCTTACTTCTTATTTATTATTTGTAATCTATCCTTTAGCCAAAGTAGTTTCAATCCTTATAACAACTGTGCTTTTTCTGAAGAATAAAAGCCGGAGCAATTCCGACTTTCTAAATTTAATTATAGCTAAAGATAAAATTGATGTCAATATAACTTAATGACACTACCTTCTCCAAAAAATTTTATTACCAGACTTTCGCTTCAAGAATATATCTTCCTAATACTTCTCATAAAAATTCATAATGGGCTTAAAGCTTCTCCGATGAATCTCGCTAATACCATGTTTTTTGATCATCTCTTGATGCTTTCTTGTTCCATAGCCTTTATTCTCTTTAAAATAATATTTTTCTGCTAGCGGATGATTCGCCATATATTCATCACGTTCAACTTTTGCAATGATTGAGGCGGCAGCAATAGAATAAGATATTTCATCTCCATGCAAAATAGATAAGTAATTATACTTTTCAAACTTGACCGAATCGGTCAAAAAGAAGTCGGATTTAATTCTTAACTTTTCAATCGCCCTTTCCATTGCCAATAACGTTGCACCTGTCAATCCGAGTGTATCAATTTCTAAAGCACTGACAAAACCCACTCCGACTGAGAGGGCCTTTTTCATAATTTCATCATACAACCCCAACCTGATTCTAGCGGTCAAAAGCTTTGAATCTTGAACTTCATCAATCATTCTTGTGTTTTGAGGAAAGATAGCGGCACCAACGTAGAGAGGCCCTGCCCAACAGCCACGCCCAACCTCATCAATACCGCAGACGTATTGGTAGCCCGCATTCCAATATTTCCTCTCGTTATTAAGGTTTGGCTTGCGCATGAATTCAATATAACTCAGGAAAAGAATATTTTCGAGAAATAAAGATAGATCGAAAGATTCGATCTATCTAAAAGTTAAAGAATCATTTTCCAATATCTTCAGGTGCTTTTTCTTGCCTTTCACCTTCTTTACTCTTGCCTTTTTCAAGATCTCTTTCGGCCTGCTCAAGCCCTTCTGTCACTTCTTCTTCCGGAAGTTTTTGTTCATCTGAGGCTGATTCGTCATCATCAACTATTGTTGCTTCTTTTTCTTCTTTTTTTGTTTCCTCTGTAAGACTCTCCACATCAGCTTCACTCATTACATCTTCCGAAATCTCTGTCAATTCTTGATCAAGCTTCTCGGTCTCTTTATCCAAGGGAGCAAGGTCTTCTTCAGAAACATTAACCGCTAAAATGTCGAACTGTTTTTCTCTTAATTTAACCGCCTTACCCTTCAGATTCCGTAGATAGCCGAGATTTGCCCTTCTCACCTTGGCTCTCTTAATAATCTTAATCTGTTGTAACAATGGGGAGTGGAGCAAAAAGGTTCTTTCAACTCCAATTCCATAGGAAAGCTTTCTAACAGTGAAAGAGCCGTTTATGCCCTTGCCATTTTGAGTCTTAATAACAACGCCCTCAAAGATCTGAATTCTTTCCTTATTTCCTTCTTTGATTCTTGTATAGACTTTAACGGTATCCCCCGGTTTGATGTCGGGAATTTTGGTAACGTTTTTTGAATTAAAAACAGCAATTTGTTCCATAATTTTTTTATTTTTAACTCCATAATTATAGCTGCTTAGCTATATTCTGTCAATCGTTCTAATCTTCTCAATAAGAAGCTTACGAGAGAACGGACATAATCTGAGACTTAAGATCATCAGAATAAATAACCCCCTGTGGTAACTGAACTTTTTTGGCACTTCCGTTTATATCTAAATGGATCATTACTTTACTGGGACCTTCGGTTTTTACCAAAATTTCTTTGACTTTTGACAATTGCTCTTTTTTCGTATCTTTAGGAACGTAAATATTAAGAGTTTCGTTGTGAAAGATAATTATTTCGGAATTTGGCTTTAGAAAATCCTTGCTGTAAACAAGCTCCAAATT
The DNA here is from genome assembly GCA_964484885.1 of uncultured Candidatus Saccharibacteria bacterium. Taxonomy (GTDB): domain Bacteria; phylum Patescibacteriota; class CPR2; order UBA1875; family CAZAFQ01; genus CAZAFQ01. The sequence continues at coordinate 4,907 of CAZAFQ010000019.1, forward strand.
CTTGATTTTTTCGACAATAATTTTGACGTCCTGATCCTTAGTATTGACCTTGCCATAAACTAAAACTATTTTTCCCTCTTCAAAATACTGTGAATAATTATTTAATATTTTTGGAAATGCCAAAATTTCACAAGCACCAGTTTTGTCTTCAACGCGAGCAAAAGCCATCGTTTCTTTATTTCGAGTCAATATTCTTTGAACGTTTGTAATGATACAAGCTAATTTCACCTCCCTAGAAACATGGGCATTATCAATAGAACCGATAGTATCGACGACTGATTTTTCATAAATCCCACTGTAGCGATCAAGTGGATGCTCAGAAATATAAACACCTAATAATTCTTTCTCCCAGGCAAGCCTATCTTTAGAATTTATTTGCATTACCGGCTCTGTTAGCGCTAACGACGGCAGAGCGATACCGGAATCACCAAAAAGATCAATCTGCCCTGACCCAGCATTCTGTTGTGCCTTGTGAGCAAAGTTTAGAATTTTTTCCAAATTGTAAAGCAAAACACCTCTATCACCAAGATCATCCATCGCCCCAGATTTGATGAGTGATTCCATCACCTTCTTATTAATTTCTTTAGCGTTAACCCTTTTACAAAAATCTTCAATTGAGCTGAATGATCCTCCTTCTTCTCGAGCTTCAATAATTGCATTAATAATGCCAATTCCAACATTTTTTACCCCAAGAAGACCAAAGCGAATTTTACCAGTTTCTTTCCTGACTCCAAATTCTAAAAAAGACTCATTGACACTCGGGGGTAAAACTTCAATCCCCATTTTACGACATTCCTCAATTTCAATCGCAATCCGGTCAATATTAGAATAGTCGCTAGTTAAAAGAGCGGCCATAAAACAAGCCGGGTAGTGAGCCTTAAGATAAGCGGTCCAGTAAGCAATGATGGCATAACAAGCGGCATGGGACTTATTAAATGCATACTGAGCAAAATTTTCAAAATCATCAAAAATTTTCTCCGCAATTTTCTTGTCGACCCCATTTTTTTTAGATCCTTTGATAAACTGCATTCTCATCTTCTTCATTAAGTCAGCGATCTTCTTCCCCATGGCTTTTCTTAAGGTGTCAGCCTCTCCTCCGGTAAAATTAGCCATGTCTTTCGCAACTTGCATCACTTGTTCTTGATACACAATCACACCATAAGTATTTTTTAAAGCATTTTCCATCAAGGGGTGGGTGTAGGTAATTTTTTTCTTCCCATGCTTTCGGTCGATAAAGTCATCAATAAATTGCATCGGTCCAGGTCGGTAAAGTGCAACCATGGCAATAATGTCTTCGAGAACCGTTGGTTTCAACTTCCTGATATATCTTTTCATTCCTGCGGATTCTAGCTGAAAAACTCCAGTCGTATCTGCGCGAGCCAGAAGCTCAAAAGTTTTCTTGTCTTCCATATTTAATTTCGACAAATCTATTTGAATCCCATATAGCTTTCTGACAATCCGGAGGGTATTTTTTAAAATAGTCAAGTTAGAAAGACCTAAAAAATCCATTTTGAGAAGCCCCAGATCTTCAAGTGGGGTCATCGAATATTGAGTGATAGTTGAGAGTTCTCCCTTCGTTGCCTTCTGCAAGGGAGTGTATTCAGTCAGAGGTTCTTTAGAAATTACCACTCCCGCCGCATGAGTTGAAGCATGTCTTGAAACCCCCTCAATCCTCATCGCTAGATCTATCAATTTCTTTGCCTCGTCATTATTTTGATAAATACTCTTGATCTCTGGAACTTCATGAACCGACTCGGCTAAAGTCAATTTTGCCGGGGTAACCTTGGCAATTTTATCAACATCCGCATAAGACATTCCCATCACTCTGCCCGTATCTCTAATGGCGTTCCTGGCTGCCATCGTCCCGAAGGTTATAATTTGAGCAACCCGGTCTTGACCATATTTTTCTGTTACATATTCAATCACTTCTCCTCTACGGTCATCAGCAAAATCCATATCGATATCGGGCATAGAAATACGGTCCGGATTTAAAAATCTTTCAAAAAGCAGATCGTATTTTAAGGGATCAAGTTCGGTAATATTCAGAATATAGGAAATTAAAGAGCCGGCTGCCGATCCTCTGCCCGGCCCAACCAATATTCCTTTTTCCTTTGCCCAGTTTACAAAGTCTTGGACTATTAAGAAGTAAGACTCGTACCCCATTTTTTCAATTACTTCCAATTCGTACTTCAATCGGTCTTTAATGTCTGAAGTGATAACAGAATAACGCTTTTTTGTCCTTTCCTTCACTAGCTTGTGGAGATAGCTCTTGGGAGTTTCACCCTTTGGTACGACATAGTGAGGAATCAAAATCTTACCAAGCTCAAAGCTAACATTACACTTTTCTGCAATTTCATAGGTATTTTTAAAAAGTTCGGGATGGGCGGCATAATTTTTGGACATCGATTGATAGTCACGTAATGAATAGTCGCCGCCCTTCATTGTCATTCTATTTTCATCAAGAAGGGTTTTCCCGGTCTGGAGGCATAGAAGTACTTCATGTGCCTGCCAATCTTCCTTATCTACATAGTGCGAGTCATTAGTGATTACTGTTTTCAAACCCATTTCTTTAGCCAGTTTCATTAAAGCCTCATTAGTCGGAGCTTGTTCCGGAATTTCTGGATGATCTTGAATTTCTAAATAAAAATTTTCCTTCCCAAATAATTCAGTATAAAATTCAGCCGCTTTTTTTACTCCTTCTTTATCACCATTTACAAAAGCACGCGGAACTTCTCCCCCAAAAACACAAGCAGATAGCGCAATCAAGCCTTTTGAGTATTTCTTCAAGGTTTCTTTATCCACCCTAGGCTTATAGTAATAGCCTTCGAGATGAGCCAAAGTCGTCAGCTTAATCAGATTTCTGTAGCCAACATTATTCTTCGCCAAGAGAACCAAATGATATGGCTTGACATCAATTCCGGGATTTCTATCACTCATTTTCCTTGGAGCAATATAAATTTCACAACCGATAATAGGCTTAATCCCTCTCTTAAGCGCTTCCTTGTAAAATTCGATTGCACCATACATCACTCCGTGATCTGTAAGAGCCATTGCTGTCATTCCTAGCTCTTTTGCTCTATCGAGCAAGTTTGGAATTTTCCCCATCCCATCCAACAAGGAGTAATGGGAATGAACATGCAAATGTATTAAGTTTTTTTCCATAAAAAATTAATTCCCCTGCCACCTTACTTCAGTACTTTTATTCTAAGTGAACTGTTATTTTAAGGCAAACTTTTAGGGTCACTCTTCATCTCTGATTTTGACCGATTTTCTTTTTTCCAGTATCAAAAAAACTATTCCGACAATAACTGCCAGAATAAGAACGATTAAGGTAATGTTAACTAGCCAATTAAAAATAAAATCATTCAAGTGAATAGTCCCCGAAACAAAATTTTTTCCCGTCTCGGTAGAAGTGAGGAATTTTATCCCAAAAAGATAAACAATGAAAGTAATAATGAAAATTTTTAATGACTTCTTTAAATTGTGACTAAAATTTTTTTCAAATAAAAGATAAAGCCTGTGATAGAATTTTAGTCTTTTCGTGTCATAAAGCTGGCTAATTGCCGATTTATAAACTGCCAAAAAGTCATCT
>CAZAFQ010000019.1:8508-9998 GCA_964484885.1 uncultured Candidatus Saccharibacteria bacterium
TGATATGCGGCCGAATTGAGGATCTCGTCTTTTTTTCCGATCGCTCTCTTTAGCTCATCGTATTTCTCGACCTTGACGCCACTCCAAAAAAGCTGCTGAATCAAATTTTTTCCAGGATAGCCTTTTTCTTTGAGAATCGATCTCAGTATTTTATCAGCATCAATCAAGGCCATCTTATAACCTGAAGGTGTTTTTTCTTTTAGGTCTGCTTCTACCTCAGACCAGATTTTTGATAATTCTCTGCCTTTATCCATGTTTTGATTATAGCAGACGTAATTTCACTCAGGTAGTTCTAAAGATCCTGATAAGCTGTATCACAATATAGGCAACAATGTAATAAATTACCATCGCCGCTAATGTTTCGTATTCGAATCGGGCAATTTTAGCTGTCATCTGACCGAAGTTATCAAACAAAATAAAGAATGGAGTTACTAAGGGCCTAGAGACATTATAGACAAATAAAGTAAAATCATTGCCGCCGTTCGCTCCCAAAAAAGCTTGAATTAATCTCAGAAAAAGTACGATTTGGATAAAACCGATAACCCACCAGGCTATTCTTTCCAATAAGTGCCCCACTCCTGTGACAACTGCCGGAATCCGATGTTCAAGCGATTCTGCGATTGGATAAGAGCGATAAAAAATTTCTCCTTCGTCCTGATCATCCTCTTTTAGGTGCCGAGCCTCCTGAGAATCTCTTTTTTTTACCATACTACCTCCTTCTTCTTTTTAAGTATTATTATTTTAAGAAATCAGATCTCTGGAACATATGAATTAAATGAACAAGCATAAAGGCGATACCAAGATAAATAAAAAAAATGATAAAAGTGTCACTCTCAAATCCTGTAATTGCTGTCGGAATTTGATCAATCCTTCCCACAGTAAAAGGGAAAATTGCAATCAAGGGATAGCTGAGAGCATAGATCGTAAACGTTAACAAATTATCGCCTGCCACACCAAGAAAAGTGAGGATCATCCTTGCGAAAAGGATTGAGTTCAAAACAACTGCCGTCCAAAAAATTATCGTTTCTGCAAAATTAGCCACCTCCAAAATAACTGACTTTTTTAAATTGCTAAAATTACTCGACTTTATCTGAACCAACGGCTGAGCCTCGTAAAAAATCTTCCCCTTACCTCGACGGGATTTTTTCCGTTCAGTCATAAATCACCTCTTTTTTTATCATGATATTTGCCCTCCCGCCCTCATGCTTTTTAGCTTAAGCCAATTAAAAAAAGAATTTATGTTGCAAAATTCTAATTTTACTTTTTAAGAAAGTAAGTCTTACTTATTTTAATTTTTCTAGCATCAAGCTGTTAACGGCTTTAGGATTTGCTTGCCCCTTGCTCTCTTGCATCACTTTCCCAACGAGAAAACTGAGTGCTTTACTTTTACCGGCTCTATAGTCAGCCACAACTTTAGGATTTTCAGTTAGAACTTTGCTGACTAGAGCTCCAATTTCCTCTTTACCCCCTACTTGTTTCAGATCCCTTTC